>JAGQPD010000918.1 GCA_020426865.1 Planctomycetales bacterium | reverse complement strand
CTGGTCGTCGACATCGACGGCGACGGTAGCTTTCAAATGAATATCCAAGAACTGGCGACCTGTTACTGCGAGGAGCTCCCGGTCAAGGTGTTGTTGCTGAACAACCAACATCTCGGCATGGTGGTTCAATGGGAAGACCGGTTCATGGCGGGCAATCGAGCACATACGTATCTCGGCCCCATTCACCACGATGAGGCTCGCGGCAAGGGCACCAGCGCCTACGCGGAGCAACGCTATCCGGATTTTGTGTCCATCGCCAAGGGATACGGCTGCGGTGCTGCCACGATCAGCAACAAAGTTGATCTCGTGCCGGCGCTCGAAGAAATGATCGCCTTCCAAGGACCGTATGTCCTGGATGTCCAAGTACCGTACCAGGAACACGTGCTGCCAATGATCCCCAGCAACGGCACCGTAAATGACATGATTAAGTCATAGCGGCTCCAGCCATCGCGGGCGGCATGCCAATCCTCGTGGCGGGACCAGCTAGTTGCCGAACCGGTCGACCAGTGACGAAGGGTCACCGATTTCCGACGCCGTCTGATCCAACTCCGACGACGTGTTGGTTCCCAACGAACGCACGCCAAGGAACAGTCCTGCGGCTAATAAGGCAAGGACAACAGCCGTTTGCACCGCGGAGATCCCGCGTTTTCGTCGACTCATGACGTTGACTCCCGGATCCCATCAAAAAGTTCTTCGCATCGCAATCCGAATGCACGGACGGCCGAGTGGCCAGCGCCACCAGAAGCCCAGTCGCTTACGGGCCTACTTAATTCATACCTCAGGTATTTACAAGTTGGATGTCAAACCGAAGGACGGCGGTTGACTTCGTGGGACGGCACATTAGGAATCTGAGGAATAAACGGCTAAGTCGTCACGTTGGCGTCGATCACTGCCGCGCCAATCGTATCACCGAACACATTGACGGTTGTCCGCAAACGGTCCAAAAACCAGTCAATCGCGAGAATCGTGCCGATGCCGCTGGTCGGGATTCCTACGGCGGTCAGCACCATCACCATCGTTACCAGGCCAGCTTGGGGGATCCCCGCCGCACCAATTGCCGCCAACGTTGCCGTCAGGAAGACCACGATCAGCTGACCGAGTGCCAGCTTGATCCCCAAGGCCTGGGCGATAAAAATCACCGCCACCGCTTCGTATAATGCGGTGCCATCCATATTGACCGTGGCCCCTAGCGGCAGCACGAAACCGGCAGAACGGGATGAAACCTTGTTATTGTCTTCGACGCATTCGATCGAGATCGGGAGCGTCGCCGAACTGCTCGAAGTACTGAAAGCCGTCAATAATGCTCGCAAGATGTTATACGTGTAAATGATCGGATTGCGTTTACCGAATACCGACAAGATGCCGCACAGCACGAGCGAATGCAATGCCAGCCCAAGGCAGACTGCCGCCACGTATTTGCCCAGTCGAAACAACTCCGTTATGAACGCATCCCCTCCACCGTTTTCCGCAATTTTGGTAGCGACCAGTCCATAGATACCCAGTGGAGCAAACCAAATAACGAGTCCCACCATTTTCATCACGACTTCGTTCGTGGCATTAAAGAAATCGATCACGACTCGGCCGTGATCCCCGACCGTCGTCAATGCTCCGCCAAATACTAAAGCAAACACGATCAATGCCAACACATTCGTTTCGCTCGCTGCCAGGAAGATGTTCGACGGGAACATCCCCGACCCCGGTTCCCCTCGGCGCCCTCGCACGACATCCAACAACATCTGCAGTGCCGATGCGTTTTCGCTGGTAGGCACACTCTCATCGACATACGCAAATGTGTCATCTGCCCCTGTCCCTGGTTGCATTGCCAATACCAATACGATGCCGATGAATACCGCGATCGCCGTCGTCGAAAAATAGTACGCCAACGTCCAGCCGCCGAGCCGTCCAACCTTGCGGATGTCACCCAGCGACGTGATTCCGCAGATCATGCTGGTCACCACCAGCGGTATCACGAGCAACTTGAGCGTTTGCAGAAAGATATCGCCAAAAAACTGCGACAGAGTGTGTACGAGCGACGCGACCCAATACGACGTGGTCTGCCGATTCTGCTGCGCTTGCTGTTGAAGTAGCTGCAACCGCGATATCTCTTGCTCGATCTTGGGAATGTGGCCCCGTATCCGTTCGGCTTCCCGCTGCAGACGATCCCCTTCCTCACCAACCGCATTGCCGGACTGCCGTTGGTAATCGTCCGCCAATTGCTCCTTCTGTGGAATCGTCTTTTCTAGTCGAGCAATTGCCCGGGTCGGCCCCTCCGTAGCAAGCCACATCGTCCGCCCATAAAAAACTCCCACTAAAGCGCCGACAACAATCGAGATCAGGATTCCAATCAGTCCATCCAAGCCGTGTCCCTTGGCTCCGGTTCCTGAATGTTGCTCGGCGGTACCGCTATCGTTGGTCCTGGACATGATGAAGCATTCCCTCAGCGATTGACTCAAGTTCTTACGGGATCAATACCAGTTTTCCCGCCAACTGGCCGCTCTGCCGGACGGTGCTCGCCTCTTGCCGGCGATGGGCTTCGGCGGCATCGCACAACGGCAAGACCGTGTCAATGCGAGGTTTCAATCGGCCTGCTACCAACATGTCGTTGATGCGGTCAGCACACTCCCGCTGCTCGTCCGCCGTGGCCTTGAACATTACGAAGCCAATGGCGCGACAACCCTTCACATAGAACGGCCCCAGCGGAAACGCTGGTCGAGCGTCCCGGCCTGCCATCAAAATCAACCGTCCGCGCTCCGACATGCAATTGACGGCGACGTCCAGGTCGGGTTCACGTCGAGTCTCCCAATATAACTGCACTCCGTCGGTCGCGAACTGCTTGACCGCCGACACAACATCTTGCGCGTCATATCGCACAACTTGATCCGCTCCCAATTCGTGACAAATCTGTGCCTTCTGAGCACTCCCCGCTGAGGCAATCACGCGCGCCCCGGCGGCCTTGGCCATCTGCAAAACGGTCGATCCTACTCCTCCCGATCCTCCCTGCACAAATACGGTCTCGCCCGCCTTTAACTCACCGTCACGAAATAACCCCAAGTGCGCGGTTATTCCCACCAACGCCGTCGCCGCCGCCGTCTCGTCGGTCACACCTTCCGGCAATGGATATAACCATTGCTCGTCAATCGCACAAAACTCGGCAAACGTCCCCTGCCTCCCCATGAGCCCCTGGTTGCTGCCCCATACCCGATCGCCAACCTGATAGCGAGTTACATCCCCCCCTACCTCTTCCACGACCCCCGCAATATCGCAGCCAATGACGTAGGGTGTCGGAAGCGGCCAGTAGTTGGCCCCATTCCGAATGTAGGTGTCGATCGGATTGACCGACACAGCGCCAGTACGCACAAGAACCTGGCCAGAACCTGGCCGAGGCTTCTCCAGTTCCCCAAACGTAATCACTTCGGGGGGGCCAGTCTGTTCGATATAGGCTGCTTTCACACCAAGAACTCCTGCTGATGGGTGGCTCGTTTCATCTCTTTGTTGTAACCGACACTCGGCCTCTCGCCAACTAAGGCATTTTCCTTCGCAACTGCTATTTGTCCAACAGCGTCCATGCGTTACCTTGGGCCGCTCTGCCAATCGCTTTCCGCACGATTGCTGATAGCCATCCTGACGGCGCGATGTCCCACAAATCGATTTAAGGAAACAAGCATGGGGATCTTCAAGGAATTTAAAGAGTTCGCAGTCCGTGGCAACATGATCGACATGGCCGTGGGCATCATCATGGGTGGTGCGTTCGGTGGCGTGGTCAATAGTCTCGTCAAGGACGTGATCATGCCGCCGAT
>JAGQPD010000917.1 GCA_020426865.1 Planctomycetales bacterium | reverse complement strand
AATACTATGTGGTTCGAGGTATTCCGGCCGCAGATTGTCCAGCGGTCTGACACCCGGCTCAACTCACTTGCAACATGATTTGCCACGCCTCTGTCTTACGATCGCTCCTCACAGCAAGCATCGTAGACTCTCAAGTCTGAACACGACTGAAAACTTTTGATAATCATTCTCCCTCGAAGGGCAACGCATTAAGCGTATTGCCGTGACACATACCGGCCGAAGCGACAAGCCCGTTGGGGCCGTTGCAGCCCACCCCTGAGGAAATCCAAGCCCGGCAAAGAAAAAGCTGGCCGCGAATCCAGCTTGCCGGCAATCTTGTTCTAGAGCTTTACTGCGAACATCATCGTACGAGGCGGGTTGACGCCCGGCTTTTCCAAAGGGGAAATTGATGAAGACGTATCACAAATCACTCGGCGTTGCGGCAATCTTCCTGACCTGCTCAGTGTTGGCCGGATGCATGACATCGCCTCACCAATTGGAACAGGTGGGCGATAGCCGCAGTGACCCGTTCTTTGTCAGCGGCTTCCTCACGGTCCCCAATCAGACTGTGGTAATCCAAGCGCGGAATCCACATACCAGCGGGTGGACAACAATAGCCACGACAACGTCCTCGAACAGTCCGTACCTTTGGGAGGGTGTGAATTGGTACTCCTACAATCGATCGATCAGCGTCCCCAATTCTCTGTGGAGCAGCGGATTCGGTGTGTATGTCACCGAGCTGCGTGCGACTGTCAACGGAACACCAGTATTCACCTTCAAGGAAAACTTCTCTGACCATTGGGAGATCGATAAGCCACTGGCCGACTTGTGGGAGGAAGCAGGCAACGGCGATGGGAAATCGATCTATGTTTACGTAAGCGGTCCGTAAGATAGCTTCAGACGAGTGCCGCGATCGAACGCACCCCGTATTTCTCCAGGGGCGATGTAGGCGCGGAGTGCGATCCACGCGATAATGGTTTTACGACCAAGTTGGATAGCCCTTGTGACAGAAAGCGATGATGTTGACCCAACTGCAATCCCATCGGTGCCACGCCGTTATCGCGGTGCTCCTAAGTTGTGTTTCTGTCCCGTCATCAGGCGCTGTCGCGAACGAACGAGTCACAGTCTTCATGATTGGCGACTCGACGATGGCCGACAAACCGGTGATACCAGAAAACCCGGAGCGAGGATGGGGACAGTTGCTGCCATTGTATTTTGAGGCGAGCGTTACGATCGATAATCACGCAGTGAATGGCCGTAGCTCCAAGAGTTTTCGCGACGAGGGCCGGTGGGACGTCGTTCTGCAGCGAATGAAAGAGGGTGACTGGGTCATTATCCAGTTCGGCCACAACGACGAGAAGCCCGATCAGGCGCGGCATACCGATCCTTACGGTACCTATACTGCTAATCTCAAACAGTATGTCCAAGACACCCGTGATCGTGGGGCGTATCCCATCCTCGCAACCCCTGTCGAACGCCGTAAATTCGACGACAACGGAAAGGTCCTGCCGACGCATGGCGACTATCCGCAAGCGGTACGAGATTTGGCGAAGCAGTTGGACGTGCCATTGTTGGATATGACGCGTCGGTCGCGCGAGCTACTGACGCGGCTCGGACCTGATCAATCCCAACGGCTATTCATTTGGACAAAGCCCGGTGAATACACGCGTTTCCCGGACGGCAACCGCGATGATACTCATTTCAACGCATTGGGCGCCACCAGAATATGCGATCTGGCCGTCGAGGACATTCAAGCACATATCCTGCAACTGGCGACGTTGCTCAAGGGGAAGCACTGACACGTGTTGCGTCGTATCTCGTCGGCCCTCGCTTTTCGCCGATCCTTCGATACGCTATATTGCCACTATGACCGATGAATTTCCTGATCTTTGCCTGGAAACATGCCGGCACCGCCAACAGCGGCTGTGCCAGATCATGCAGCAGCACGACATTGAGCGTGCCATTATCACGTCTCAGGAGAATATCCAATATCTGACGGCGTTTCGCCCACATCGCCTGTTAGTGTCAGCCATATGCCTGGATGCTGCGGGGTGCTGCACGATGGCGGCACCGAACGAGGTTCCGGCACGTGCAGCCGTTGACGACGTGACAACATTTGACGCGCAGTATCTCTGCACGCTTAGGCAGGAACAGCCAGGCGTCGCGTTGGAGCGATTGCATTCGGCCATCGGCGAAACGTCCGGGCGTGTAGGGATCGAATTCACGGCAGCCACCGTGAACGCTTTACGATTCACCGGCGGAGCCTTATCGAAACTGTTCGATCTGGACCCCCATCTCTGGCATCTGCGCCGTCGCAAGGACGCTGACGAGCTGGCCATGTTGCGAAAATCGATTGCCTGCACCGATGCGATGTACGCCCGCGCTCGAGAGATCATTGAGCCGGGCGTCAATGAACTGTATGTGTACGAGCAATTGCATGCTGGGGCCGTCGACGTGGCGGGCGAGCCGCTGACGGCGATGGGCAACGACTATCAATGCGGCACACCTGGGGGTGCGCCGCGGAATCGTCAAGCTGAGGCGGGCGAATTGTATATCCTGGATCTTGGCCCCGCGTATCGGGGATACAATGCCGACAATTGCCGTACGTTTTCCGTCGACGGCAAACCAACCGATCAACAGTTACACGCCTGGCAGGTGATTATCTCTGTATTCGAAATGATGGAAGCCGCGATGCATCCCGGTGCGTCCTGCTCGGAATTGTTCTTACGCGCGAGCGACATCTTTGCGGCGTGTGATCATGGTGAGTTCTTTCATCATTTGGGACATGGCATTGGCTTGTATCCGCACGAAGCGCCACACTTCAACCCAAATTGGAACGACACCTTGCAGGAAGGCGATTGCGTTACGGTGGAACCGGGGCTCTACAGCGAATCCCTTCGCGGTGGTATCCGCCTTGAGCAGGATTATCTGATTACGTCTGATGGCGTCGAGCGATTGACTAGTTTTCCGTTAGAGCTATGAATCCTCGCCGTGCCTGGCCACTATTCTTGTCTTTCGGCTGGTTGAACTAATGAAGCTTACGACTCAATCTGACTATGCGATGCGCACACTGATGTACCTGGCGACTCGATCTGATCGGGCCCATATCAAAGACATCGCCGTAGTCTTCAAGATTTCAGAAAACCATATTGCAAAAGTCGTCAATCAGCTGGCACGT
>JAGQPD010000916.1 GCA_020426865.1 Planctomycetales bacterium | reverse complement strand
TCAAAGGCGTCGATGGCATCCATCAAGCCAAACACCCCCGCCGATATCAGGTCATCCAGGTCCACGCCGTCGGGCAGTCGTGCCCAAATCCGCTCGCCATTGTACTTGACCAACGGAAAATAAGTTTCGACCAGACGATTCCGCAACTCCTTGTTCGTTGGATCCGCCTTGTAGTCTAGCCAAAGTTGGTCGCGATCTTCCTTCGCTACAATGGTGCTGGTTGCCATGCAATCCTCCGTGATTTTGATTCGCAGTCGACCGCTGTTCGTGAGTCTCTTATGTCGCAAGGACACCGGTCATGCACCCGCTCCTGGCCGTTAATCTCTGCGCATCTTGCACATCTTAACGCGAACGGACACGATGAGACCGACCAGTATTATCGGCTGACAGATTTGATTACTTGAAGGAAAATGAAACTTGTTTCGTCGACGCCGCACAAAGTGGCGACGACCCTCGATTTTTCTATCGCTACGCCGCCGCCGTGCTGGCAGCTGGCGACAAACGGTCGACAATTCGATCCACTGCCTGCGCGGCCGCCGAATGGGGCGACTGCAGGCTGACCGGCATGCCACATTGGCTGCCCAACGCCAATTGCGAACAGGCACCGACATGCCCAAGGTACTCAGGCTGGAGCGCGAGAAACCTGCGACAGGAGTGATCGATCCGCTGAAACACCTCCTCGGCGGCGGCCGCATTGGGAGCTTGATTGATGAGCAGTGCCACGTGGGCATCCGGTTGCCGCTTGTGCAGCAGTTTGATCGTTGCGTAGGCATCCATGATGGCGATGGCGTCGGTCGTCGTAACGACAATCGCAACGTCGCTCGCCGACCAGAAACTCGCGGCGACCTGGCTGCAGCCGCTGCCGCTATCGACGACGACATAATCGGCGTGTCGTCCCAATGACTGCACTTGATGAATCATTCGTTGGTGGTGGTTCTCGGTCAATTCTGCTTCGTGGTCCGGCGCCCACGCGCCGGGGACAACGAGCATCCCACCGGGACCGGTCTGAAGGATTTCATGGATCGAGCGGGCACCGGTGAGGATATCGCCAATCGAGTGTTCTGCGTCGATGCCACATTGCAGCGCGATGTTTGCTCCCGTCAGGTCCGCATCGACCAGGACGGTACGATGACCGTGCGTGGACAGTGCGGCCGCGACGTTCACGGCGATACTGGTGGTCCCGACACCTCCCTTGGCACCGGTAAGCACGACGACCCGTGGCTGGGTGTGAAGGTCGCGTCTGGACGACAACGCAAAGCGTTGCATCAGATTTCGTAGTCCGTGTGCCTGATCCGGCATACTGGCAATCTCCTTGCGATTTTGCATCAACGTCATTGGATCTAATTTCAAAAATCCGCCCCCAGGATCCGGCGGGTCAACGCGGGGCGTTCGGCAACCTGGATATCGTCTGGCACATTCTGACCGTGCGTGAGGTAACTTAGCGGTAGATTGACATCACGAAACAGCGGCAGGAGATTCCCTAGTCCGGAGGCTTCATCCAATTTGGTCAGCAGCAGGTTGGTAACCCCGACGGTTTGGAAGTGCTGCGTCGTCTTGATCAACGCCGACGAGCCGCTCACAGCGGATAGCACCAGGTGGACTTCATCGGCGCGTGACTCTTGCAGCATGGATTTAAGTTCCTGGATACGAACATCGTCGCGGGGGCTGCGTCCGGCGGTATCCAGCAGGACCAGGTCCAGATGGGCCAAGCGATGAACGGCCTCGCGCATTTCCCGGGGCGTGGAAACGACCTCCATCGGCAGATCGATGATATCGGCATAGGTCCGCAGTTGTTCGACGGCGGCAATGCGATAAGTATCCACGGTGATCAGGCCGACGTTACGTCGTTCGCGTAAGCGAAAATTCGCCGCCAACTTGGCGATAGTGGTCGTCTTGCCGACTCCGGTCGGCCCTACCAGCGCCACAAGCCGCCGCTTGCCGGGTGTCACTTGAATCGGCCCCTGGACGCGGATCTCGGCTTCAATCATCCGCAACAATCGTTGCCGCACCAGCAATGGATCCCGCAGTTCGCCCGCGGACGCTTCTGCCTGAATGCGTTCTACCAGTTCTCGGCTGAGAGTCTCCGAAAAGTCTGCGTCCAGCAATTGGGTATACGCAAGGAACAGCGAGTCGGGCATCGTAGCCGACTGACGCGTCTGAGACATCAAATCCGCGCCAGGAAGGTGGCGATGGCTCGCGGAACTATTGAATCGGGACAAGTGCGACCGAAATCGTTCGCGAAAGTTCTCTTCGTGATTGGCCGCGATCGGCAGCTCCGTACCTGTGGAGTTGTCGATGCCGTCGCCGTCCGCTACCAGTACGTTGTCTCTCGACGGCATCGATGGGTCGTCGTTGACCGAACAAGAAAACCTTGATGGCACATGCACTTCGGCTGAAGCCGTCACCTCGACCTGTGTCGCACCGATCCAACGCGTGAGCAAATTGCCACTGACCTCGCGCGTTTGTAGAATAGCAGCATCCGGACCAAGATCGGTACGTACCATCTGCAACGCTTCATGCAACGTACGGGCTCGATAACTCTTGATATTCATGTTTTTTCGTTAAACTCTCTCTAGCTTGAAAATCTAACTCCTCGACCTCAACTTCGCCCGTGCCACACCAACACTGCGAACAGTCGTGTCACTCGTCAGCTCGCTATGGCTAACGACTCGGAGGTTCGGTAAGTGAGGCGTAACAACATCGCGTACTCGTCTCCGAATCGCTGGATGCACCAGCAACACCTCTGGCCGGCCGGCGATCCGGAGCGTTGCCATGAGTTGGCCTAGCTCGCCTACCAGCACGTGCAGCTGCTCCTGATCCAAAGGGACACTCGTCGCGTCGCTGCCGGCGCGACCAAGATCTACCCACTGCTGTTCAAGCTGACTGTCCAGCGAGGCTGCGTAAACTCGGCCTTGGCTGTCACGATACTGCTGAGTAATCGTGCGAGCGAGACAGGCGCGCGTGTGTTCCACCATTTCGTCCAAGTCGTGTGTGTGACGCGAAACGTCTGCCAACGCCTCGAGTATTCCCACCAGCGGCCGAATCGGCACACCTTCCCGCAGCAGCCGCTGCAACACTCGCTGAACGTCCCCTAACTTCAACGTATCGGAGATGACTTCCTCGACCACCGTGGGCGAGGCCTGTCGTACTTCGTCGATCAACTGACGAGTCGTCTCGCGGCTGAGTAACTCGTCCGCATGCTGATTGGCGATCCGATGCAAATGCTCGATCAACACCGCCGAGGGTGATTCCACACGGTATTCATGACTCTCGGCATACTCACGTTGACTATTGGTGATCCAGTAAGCTCGCTCGCCCGAAGCAGGATCTCGTGTCTCTTCGCCATCCAGCGATTCTGCTGTCGCGTTTTTGGCAATCGCTAGCCACCGGTCTGTCTCCAAGACGCCACGACCGATCGGATTGCCATGAATCAGGATCCGATACCCTACCTCGGGCAATCGCAGATTATCGCGAATGCGGACCTTCGGCAGTACGATCCCTCGCTCGCTCGCCACGCGACGCCGTAACGAAGTGACACGCTGCATCAAGTCGCCCCCTCTTTGCGGGTCGGCCAAGTCTATCAGCCCGACGCCAATCTCAACTTCCAGCGGCTCGACCGATAAGTAGTCCTCGATTCGCTTACCGTCGGTCCGTTCCAAGGGTGCGGCACCACTCGACTCTTCCTCGTCCTCGTCCTCGTCCACTGCACGCCCGGGCCAATGCAAAACGTACGCGATCCCAAGGCATCCTGCCCCTAACGCCATCAACGGGACCGTCGGTAGTTTCGTTAACGATAGCAAACCCAAAAAGAACGCCGCGAATATCAGACCGGCAGGATGAGCAACCAACTGTCTTACGAACTCGACCGGTAACTCGGTCCTACGCGTCGAACGTGTCATCAACATTGCCGCTGCCAACGCGATCAAAAACGCCGGTATCTGACTGGCAAGTCCATCACCAATCGTCAACTTGGTAA
>JAGQPD010000915.1 GCA_020426865.1 Planctomycetales bacterium | reverse complement strand
ATGGGACTCGAACCCACAACCGGTTTCCCGGCACCTCAGTTCCAGTGAGGCCGCTGGCCAATTCGCTTACCCTCCAGTTGCGTAGTCCTGTATTTTAACTCTTCTCCTACGCGCCTCCAAGGGGAGACTCCCCACTGCGTCCGGTTGCACCGGGCAATCATCATGAGAATTCCATCGCGCCTCGACATCCGTCGTTCGCCCGCCGCCAACTCCCGCGCGCATCGTGGTGGTTTCCATTCGACGCCTTCTCTGGCATACTACTCGCTAAGCTTCCCGTTCGCGGCACCTAAAGCCGCTTGTAACGCCGGACGGCTTACACCGTGCCGCTTGCGCGTGCCGCGTTTATTGGATATGTCCCAAGCAAGGAACTGCATTGTGCCCCCCGCTTCCGATTCGTCCGGCCCCCCACGTATCATTACCTCCGCCGACCGCCAGTGGTTTATTCTCCAGCGCTGGCAGTTGTTCGACGGTGAATCTCGGGCCAACATCATCCGCATCGTCGCCATCGGCGTGTTCTACGCCGTCCATCTCTATACCTACACGATCCTCAAGGTTGGTACGCACCAATTCCATATGTCCGCCACGGCTTTGGCCGTCGCCTGGGCCCTTTCGACGCTGGCCGTGCTTGTCGCTCTTCGCGCGCGTTTCTTCCCTAC
Source organism: Planctomycetales bacterium (assembly GCA_020426865.1). Classification (GTDB taxonomy): domain Bacteria; phylum Planctomycetota; class Planctomycetia; order Pirellulales; family Pirellulaceae; genus JAGQPD01. Next base: position 1,607 of record JAGQPD010000915.1, on the reverse strand, counting down.
CTGGATTGCCTATCTTTCGGTGTCGCTGGACCTCTGCTTCCTCGGCTGCGTACTCACCATCGCTCAAGGCGGTAATAGCGCGTTGGTCTCCGGGTACTTTGTGATCATCGCCCTATCGACGCTTCGCTTTCAACTGCCACTGGTATGGCTCTCCACCGTCGGCAGCATGATCAGCTACCTTGTAGTCCTCGCTGCCAGACATCCCGACTGGTTCGGCAGCGCCAAAGACATCCCCGTACCGCGCCAGAATCAACTGATGATACTCGTCGCGCTGGCCCTGACTGGTATCACGCTCGGGCAAGTCGTTCGCCGAGTCCGTTCGCTCGCGGTCGAATACAGCCAACGCCTGGAATTGTATAACCTGCGATCCGCCCCTGTCGCCAACGAAGGGAGTGTTTCGTGACAAAACATCCCCCCATCCAACTCGTAATCTGCCCCGAATGCGGTGCTGCTACCGCGGCGAACATCCCCACCTGCTGGCTGTGTCATCGCTCCATCTTTCAAGACGAAGAAGTTGTCGATGCTCAATTCGCACAGAACGCGCGGGCCATTCGCAACCCAAAACTTGCGTCTATCACTGACGCTATTTCGGCAATAATGTTGTTCGGCGTGATCATCCTGATGGTGTTATTCACAATTGGTCTGGTCGCAGATTCCAAATCCGAAGTGCTTGCCATACCACTGTTGATCGCCTTCCTTCCCGGTATCATCGCTGCTGGGATCGGGCCGCGATTCATGCGGGATCCATCGGGCAACATCACCTGGGGAGGGCGCCTACTGTCGCTGTTGCTCTTCAGCGGTATCGCGACTGGCGTGCTCGTAATGCTGGCGATCGCGTTACTCGTCGCCTTCTTTGTCTATTGCATAACGGTTATTGCACAGGGTGGTTAAACGCAACATGCGCTATCGCGATCATACGTTTCTCGGTACGACCGAAAGCCTCTGTCCTCAGTGCCTGGAGGTTGTCCCGGCCAAGATTATCGTCAAACAAGGACGCGTCTACTTCCGTAAACGCTGCCCGACCCACGGTGAGCGGGACGATTTCGTCTGCAGCGATGCCGAATACTACGACCAACTGCAGTTCCTCGTCCCCGCACGCATGCCCGAGCAATTCGGCTTGGAACCGCAGCGTGGTTGCCCGCTCGACTGTGGACTCTGCACCGATCACGAACAACATACGTGCATCGGCATCGTCGAACTCACCGATTCATGCAATCTTACTTGCCCAATGTGCTATGCCGCCAGCTCACCGGCCGGTAAACACCACAGCTACGAAGAGTGCACGGCCGCCATCGATCGACTGGTCGAAGCCGAAGGGCGCCCAGAGGTGCTGCAATTGTCCGGTGGCGAACCGACGTTGCATCCCGATTTCGAACGCATCCTACAATACGCACTGCGTCAGCCAATCGACTATGTGATGATCAATACCAACGCGATTCGATTGGCCCACGACCGGCCGCTCGTCGAACTGCTCGCCCAACACAAGGATCGTGTCGAAATCTATTTCCAGTACGATGGCACCCACGACGAGATTTACCAGCAACTGCGAGGCCAGCCTCTGTTGGATATCAAGCAGCGGGCGTTGGCGAATATCGCGGAATACGGGA
>JAGQPD010000914.1 GCA_020426865.1 Planctomycetales bacterium | reverse complement strand
ACATCTCGCCGGCTTCGATCTTCAAGTTCAGTCGTTCGACGGCGGTAAAGTCACCGTAGTCTTTGCCAAAATCAACGAGTTCAATCATAGTCAGGCCGCAGCATCAAGCGGAGCAATCCGCGGGGAGGTCATTCTAAAAACGGGGCAGCATTCTAAAAACGGGGCAGCATTGTAGAAACGGGCATCATTGTAGAAACGAGGCATCGGAATCAACTTCGGCGTCGGTGTCGGTGTCGGTGTCGGTGTCGGTTTCCGCATTCACGTACGTTGAGTCGACATCATCGTAGCAATTGTAATCACGAATGGGGACCGTCCATGGGGCGTAGCGGAGGTTGGAAACGACCACGGTACGAAACGTTTCTTGTCGGCTACGAGGAGAAACGACCAGCCCTGGCAATTCCTGGTCGGTCCAGGCCACCATCCGCGCCTCGCCTTCTTTCAAGGCGCGTGGGTCGAGAGCCAGATCGACGATTTCGCGTAGTCCGACTTCACCTTCTGGCGGGACAGTTCGTATGACGCTGTTCTTTTCCAGCAGCGATAGAACGTCGGCTGCATCATTGAGTTTGCCGAACACGAGTGGCACTTCGGATTTGGCGTCGATGTCACCGGGGATGGCAAAGCGGATACCGTTTTCGCGGCGAATGACGACGGCATCGCGCAACGTCAAGTCGCTATGATTGCCGACGCGGAACCGGTTCTCGCCAGCCGTCACGAGGGAGATGTCGCCGCCATGCTCGTACATATGTTCGCTATGGACCATGCCGGTGGTATTGGACAAAACGGAGAACCCTGACAGGTGGATTTCCTTTTCGCGGCGATACGTTACGGTCGCCTGCTGTTGCAGTCGCAGCTGATCGAGCGTCGGATTGATCGAGAACGGCTGCGACACCGCCGAGTCATCGCTGTATTGCATATCGTAGCTGGTGGTCAGCGACGAGTAGAGAGCGGTATAGCGGGTAAGGTGACCGCGGGTATGGCCGGGTTGTGTTTCGAGAACGGCGATTTCGGTCCGCGATCGGACGAAGCCGATATCGAGCTGGGCGAGACGCACGACGGCAACGGCACCGCCGATGGCAATCACAGGCGCCACGAACCACGCCCACTCGACTCGCCCTAGCAGTCGAAAGACGATCCAGTTCAGTGGTACGAGCACGATCAGGTAGATCCCCAGCACCTTAGCCACGAACTGGGCGTTGGGCACGGCGATCCCGGAGGCTCGACGAAGTGACTGTCTTGCGAGACTCGGCACAATACCAAAATCGGTCCATCCGGCGACACCCGAGCGACTGTCCGACAGATAGGCGTCGTACCCATAGGGCTCACGTTCGAAGTCCCATTTCAGTTCGTCGCGATTGGGTTCGGCAGCGGGGTTCCAGGGAGTATTCGCAGGTTGACTCACTACCGCCGGGGAGTAGGGACTGTTCTCCGTCTGTACCGGGCCGCGGCCGACCGAATGAACATAGCCGTGGCGGACATCACGGCTAAAGTACCGGAGGTTGGTATTGACTCGCGCGTCGCGATTGAAGTTATAAAAATCTTTCCACACGGCGACGACGGAATAGTCACTGTTTTGAAATTCGCGGGCCGGGCGGCGCAGGAGCACACTATTGAAGAATCCGTCGAACCCCAGCCAGGTCGTCAGCGCGCGATCAGTCAGGGGAAACGACGTCACGACAATGCGACCTCGTCCCACGTGTTTTTCCGCCACCAGTTGTCCTGTTCCGTCGACGTAGTGAGCACCTTCCTGCAGCTTCAATTCGGTGACATCGAATTTCGGCAAAGGTTCGCTCGGCAACAGATGGAATTGTCGAGCCTTCTGGCGATCGCGAGGGAGGACACTCCATTGATTGAGGACGTTAATATCGTCGACGGAAATGGGGAGGGTAGCGCCCGCCTGGGCCGGCAGGTGCGGTCCTAAAAAGTCGCCCCGGAGCAAATCGAGCGAATCGGGACCGCTAACAATGATCTGCCCTCCCCAATGCACCCAATCCAACAGCGCGCGCTGTTGGCGTGTCGTAAGGATGCTCGGGTCAACCCCGTCCCAAATCAAGTACGCCGTGCTGGACCATGTCAGAGGATGCTCGGGGAGCGGTACCGTTTTTTGCAGGTCCGGACTGATCACCACGTAGTCGACGGCCAAACCTTGCGACAACAAATCGTCAGACGGCGGATCCACACAACGCAACTTCTGGACGTACCCGTAGGCGTCCGCCACTCGCGATAACGTCACAATATAATACTGATGCGGTCGCAAGCGGTTGGTGATCAGCGGGGATCGCAGCAATTCACCACTCCCCCTCCCCTGCAACCGCGTTTCAACCTGCATCACGCTTTGCGTCAACCCATCATTGCCGGGATGGGGAGCATAGAGCACAAATTCCAGTCGCTTGGTTTGTCCTTTGGGAAGGATTGCCGGCTGTTCGGACTGCATCCGATACGGCGTCCCTTCCAACCGTATCGTCTCGCTGCGGCGATCCAGACAGAGGGCCAGTAAGTCCCCCTTGAAGTCGGCGTTGTTGGCCCGTATCCGCTGCGATGCCGTGACCCAGTGACCAGGTTTGATGAAACTCCGCGACGGTGCCTCATCCGACGGAAAGACAACCACTCGACCTCGCTCAAATGGCGGCTTGGGCTTCTCCTCCTTCTTTTCAGGCTCCTTCTTCTGGGCAGTCTGGCCTTGCCGACATCCGCCACATCCGGCAATGGAAAGCATCAATGGCGCGAGTAAAACAAAGATCAGCGTCCCGTGCCACCACGCGTAGGATCGGTTGCGGTGCGGCAATCGTAAAGGCTGGTCATGCATCATGGCATGGTCTCGGTGAGGAGTTCGGTCCAAAGCTGCACGATGTTCTTCTCAAACGGGTGTTCGTCAAGCGGGAGACAATATTTGCAGCGATACGTTTTGAATCAAGGATTTCGTCTGCTCGCGAAAGGTCTGCATATGGGGGGCGATCAGGTGCGTTTCCAACGCCTCCAGGTCATCCCAACGTTCGACCACCGTCACGACGTCTCCTCGCGGTTCCTGTTGGGCGCTAATACTGGTGCCCACGTCAATTGTCGGCTCATAGTATTGACAGCCCTGTTCGGCATGGACCAATGGTACCAGCCGTCGAAAGTAACCCAAAAACTCTTCACGTTTTCCAGGTGTAACTTCGATCGTGGCGATCACGTGGACCATGGTTTATTCCTTTGTGTCTAGACCGTTGTGAGCTTGCTGTGAGCTTGCTGTGAGCTTGTAATGTGTCGACGTGGAAAGCCAATATTGTGACCCGATCCCACTTGTCGAACAATAGGGTGAGCTGGCAATAGGGTGAGCTGGCAATAGGGTGAGCTGGCAATAGGGTGAGCTGGGCGCGGCTTGGTCCACGTTCTGACCATGATGGTACGTTTGTGCGTGGCGGTCGGTGCGCGAGCGAAATGGGTCCAAGGGCGGTGGCCCAACCACAGTATCCCATCCACAGTAGCCCAACCACAGTATCCCCGTCCCTTGTGAGCGAGGCGGGGGGGTGATAAGCTGGTCACGATGATGCACCGCCCCGATTTTTCGACGTTTTCACAGCTGGCCGCCGATCATATATTGATTCCGGTCTATCGTCGATTGTTGAGTGATACCCTGACACCTGTCAGTGCGTTTCACAAATTGGACGACGAAAGTTGTGCTTGCTTGTTTGAGAGCGTGATTGGGGGCGAGAAAGTCGGCCGTTACAGTTTCCTGGCCAGTGGACCTTTTCTACAGATCAAGGCCTGGGGGCAGCGAGTGCAGGTGGTGTCCCATGGGGGGATCGAGGAATTCACCGCCGAGAATCCGCTGGACGAATTGCGCGCTCGGCTGGCTCCATTTCGGGCGGTCCATTTGCCCGATTTGCCACCGTTCGCTGGGGGTGCGATTGGGTACGCCGGTTACGATGTTGTCCGATATGCCGAGCATTTACCGCATGCACCGCACGACGACCGCGGACTGCCAGACATGTCGTTTGCATTTTACGATCGAATGGTGATCTTCGACAACATCAACAAGACGATGGTCGTGGTGGCGTTGGCACGGATTGACACGGCGACCGCCGATCTCCCCGCCGCGTATGAAGATGCGCAACGTCG
>JAGQPD010000913.1 GCA_020426865.1 Planctomycetales bacterium | reverse complement strand
AGATCGTATAGTCCGCGGCATCGACAATGCCGTTTCCGTTGCCGTCGGCGATCAAGTCGTCGCTGGAACCAAACGTGTCTTTCCAGACGGTGTAGTCGGCGGCATCGACAATGCCATTGCCGTTATAGTCCCCCTCGACAAGGATCTGCTCGATCAGGTTGGCTGCCACCATATTGGCCGCGATGAATTGTCCCAGTTCGCCAGCCGGTGGTTCGTCCATGTCCTCATCCAAAAACAGCGAAAGCGGTTCGTGCTCTTCATCGTAGCGGCCCGTGTATTCGAAGAACTCGTAGCGACGGATCACCGCCGCTTTACCCTCCGGCACTTCGTCCTCGGCCTTGTCCATCTTGCCACCCTCCAGCAACTCCCATTCCGTCTCGGTTTCTCCCGCGTCCTCCGGCACAACGTCGCCACCCGACAGCAGTTCCATTAAATCAACCGGGCGCTCGATCTCGGTCTTGTAAACCTTCATCCAAATGGAATCGGGCTTTTGAACGTGGACTTCCCGCTCAGGAACGTGGATCTCTGCCGCCACTCGTGGAAGACCACCAGGCACCGCCGGCGGAATATAGGACCACGTTGGCGTGGGGATCGGCAGCGGATTGCTGCCAACTCGGTTGCCGTTGTCGTCGAGCCAAAAATAGCGGGCGTTCGTTGGCTGGTTACCGGAAACAGAGAACCCGAAGTGTTCGCAACCGGGAGTGTTCACGCAGGAGTGACCGTTGGTCGATTGACCGACGGAAGGGGCAAGTACGTTGGCGCCACCAAAATTGTATCCTGAATACTTGATGCGAACGCCGAAATTGGCGCCTTCGTTGTATTCCAAGACCTCCTTGCTATCAAAGTGCGAAGGAAAAGTCCGCGTCAGATCGGACGAATGGATCCCCTCCAATTCGATTTCCGCCCCATGGACCTCTATTTCGGTCTCGTTGAAGACGTCGAAGTTGGACATGGTCCCGTAGATCGTCCCCCAAGCCGGTTGAATTCCGGCGACAAGCAACAGGGCGCACGCGCCCCCAATCAACGTTTTGCAGCGCATCGGTCGGTCTCCTCGCTGACGTTTTCTCGAACCCCCTCGGTCGCGCCGGTCCAGGAAGTACTGCTCCCCCAAATTGGCCTCGGCCGACCCCTTCAATATGGAATAGCTGTTTCCTTCGCCGCCGTCCGCCAGACAATCATCGATCGTCAAACATCGTGTTCGAGCAAGGTTTGCCACTTGATTGGAGAGATTTGGCAGGACGATGGGGGGCAGGATGATGCAAGTTACAACGCTTGCTGGTAGGGTCACGCGCATCCAACACCTATGCAACATCCTCGTTAGTCCTTATCGGACGAACAACAAAATCCGAGACGGCTCGAAATTTCACGGCAGGCAGGCAGAAACAAAGCGGCGGACCGATGTCGCCCAGGGATTGCAGCAGCGGACAGTGAAACCCATCTGCAGGCGTCATTCGCAGCGGCTCGATGGTCTCGAGCATCACGGGCAAACTGATCTGTGAAAACGCCAACCGCTGCAGCGGTTCCACCCACGTTACCGCTCCGTCCTGACACACGAGATACTCCACCGCTGCGTCCCACGATGCAAATGCAGTTTGAAACGACTCGGGCAACTCACGTTCGCGGCTATGCTCTAACCGTGCCTTCAACGTCGGACTGCTGCCCCGACCGGACTCCAGCTCAATGGCATAACCACACTCGGTTCTTTCCAACACCAACCGATCCGCCAAATGCGATGGCAATGCGTCACTGAAAATGCGGCTCCCCAACGCGTATAACGCATGGTCCAATACGTTCTTGATGAACAACACCGTGTTGACTGGCGGCACACCTGGCGGCACTGACCTAAGATAGAAACGCCAGTTGCTCTGCAGCGGCGACGGAAACAGTCGCCGGAGCGGCCCTGTCACAACAGGACCAAAACACCCGTGCCGGTACGTCAAAATGGAAAACGGCGTTTTGCCGCCCGCATCCCACAGCTCAATCCCGTCCGGCACATACGGCGACACTCGCTCGACGTCTACCATCCACGTCAGATAAACTACATCGCGAATGTCACTGGCCAAAACCGGAAACGGAAGCCGCGACGTGATCGCGCGACGCACCGCACACAGCCAATCGGCGTTTGCCAAATAGTCCAGCGGCCAACCCAACAGCCCGTGGCGTGGCGAGCGAAATCGATTGGAAACAAAATCGGTCATGTCGCTCTATTTTCGAGTCAACTCGATGCGATCGGCACGTCCCCGGCAGAACGTCGATAAGTGTTCGCCGCTCAGCCGCGATCTGGCCTGGTCGTCGTCCAACAGATAGCCACGAAAGAATTGCAGTGTTGCCTCGCGTGCGACAACCTGCGCATCTTCGCGAGTCCGTGAGGGGAGCATGATCCGCCCCGCCCCGGTCGAGTCGGAAAACGCGCTGTGGTCGGCGTTATTGATCCATAACAAATACTTGTCCCCTTTGGGCCACAGTACAATGCTCCGCAAACGGTTTTCTGCCGTCGAACGCTGCTGCCGATCACGGCTGCCCGTGATTCCCAACATCGGCGTCCGCAACGATGCATAACTTGCCTCAATAAAGAAAGGCTCCCCCGGACCGTGCGGCGACAACACCACGCCACAGTCCACCCGCGAATCCAATAAATCAGGACCCAAGCCATCTCCCGGCGGTACGGTCGGTTGCAACCAATCGAGCGCCGGACGCATGCCGCAAACGACTGCCGCCGTGTACGCTCCGAACGAATGCCCGGCAACACCAACGTGCTGGAGATCCAGTTTCCCCTTCAGCTGCGGATCATGTCGATTCCAGTCTTCTGCTTGATCAATCGCAAACGAAATGTCCCGAGGACGGTTGAGTACTTCGTCGGCATCGCGCGTCATATCCAAGATCTCTTGTAGGAACCGACCGCTATTCCTTAATCGCTGGGTATTGCTTCCGACATGTTCCACACACAATACTGCGAATCCGTGCTGTGCCAGATGTTTGGCTTGAGCATAATTGGCGTCCCAACTGCCGCCGGCACCGTGCGAGAACACGACCAAAGGAAAGGGACCGTCGCCATCCGGCAAATGCACTTTGATCGGCACCCGCCGCTGCTGGCGATTGTTGTCGACCAAATCGGGGAATTCCAACGTCGTTGCCTCGTACTCCGCATCCGCTTCTAGGTGCACGCTCTGCAGTTGCTCGTCACGCTCGGCACTTTGCGTGCCCAGTCCCCGCATCAACACAATTCCTCCCAACAGGGCAATCAACAGTGCGCTCGATATTGAACTTTTCCAGCCGTTTTTTTTCATGGTGACGACTCCAAGCGAATCAGGCATCCCACGGCCTTGGTTTCGGTGGGGGTAATCTGCTTGCCCTGCAACGCAGCCACCATCGCATCCTGCAGATCGTGCCGCGTCGCCTGAGGCCGCTTCTTGCCAAATGTCGCGTAACGGTCGTCGATGCGACCACGATAACGGATCATGCCCTGGCCGTCGACTACCACCGCCTCAGGAGTAACGGTTGCTCCGACGCTGCGCGCAATCGCATGATCCTTGTCCAACAGGATTGGGGCCGCAATTGCATAGTCCTTCGCATGTGTAAGGGCAGCTTCGGTCGTCGTGCCAGGCTGCTCGTGAACCAACACAATTTGACAATCTTGTCCAGCGTAATCCCGCCGCAGTTTTTCAATCGTGGGGTGGTACGAATTCGCGATCGGACAATCGGTGGTGATGAAGATCACAACCGTCAGCTTCGTCCGCTGACCCTTTCCAATCGAGACCGCCACGCCATACAGGTCGTTGGCTTCAATCGTGGGTGTCACCGTTGTCGGCTTCGCTAGTGGTTCCGCCGCATGGGACAACGTCACACATGCGGCGACCGCGACACCAACGGACAACTTCGCCAACTCCCGCACGACGTCAGCCAATACTCTCGCCTCCGTCTGGATCATACTTATTCCTCCCGCGTAAGGTCACGAATCAATTGGCGTCCCGCTTCCAATTCTTGTGCATCAATCGTGTCATCGCCGTTGCTGTCCATCAGATCAAGCAATCTGTCGCGACCACGTGCCGGCAATTCTTGCTGTTGGAGGCTGCCATCTCGGTTGCGGTCCAACAGTTTTACTAACGCACCGTTGAATGGTTCGGCACCAAATCCACCAAATCGTCGTACCTGGGAACGGATTCGTTGACGAATGCTATTCTGTGCCCGATCACGAACATCGCTTTCAATCCTTGGGCGATCCGCTTCGTCAGCTGCTGTCACCAGCAGCGTGACCGACCCCATTTCGTCGGTCGATTCACGCCCCCACTGGATTCGTCGAGGCGGCTGGTAGGGATTCTCGGGGTTCGCTGAGGAATTATCGTAGACCAATACTGTCGTCAGTTTTGTCCCCGCCGGCAACGCGATCGGTGCGCCGAATTGATATTGATCCTGCCAATCAAGATCCCAATCGTCGATCTTTAGCAAGTGTCGCTCCGTTCCGTCGGGGAGTGTCGCTGTCATCGCCATTTCACGACAGATATAATGTGCGTGGCCGCCAATCTCATATGCCATCACGTCCACCGGCAACACATAGCTATCTTCGACTCGGTAATTGTTCACTCCTGCCGGCACGTCTATTCCCGCACCGATGCCAAACAATGCTGGCACTTGAATCGGTACGAGCCGTTTCTTTGGCGGCTGCGATGCGAAGTACAATCCCAATCGTGCCTGTTCTGTTTCCGGTTTGCCGGTCGGATGAAAATGGGTTTGTACGATGATGTCACTATGAGCCGGCAGCAAGCGAGCCAAATCGCCGGGCAGACGATTCGGCATGGCACCTGGCACATAGCCGCCCAATCCTCGTGCGAGGTTTTCAGGCATGCTCTTCAGTGCGTTGCCTCCGCGACGCAGGAAGCTCATGCCCCGGAAACCGGGCTGGCCGTCCCCATCGCGACGCCCCCTTGCCGCACCGCCGACATCCACGAAAAACAACGCATGATGCACCGCTCCGCGGGCCGTCGGTCGGAACTCGATGGCGCTGACCCACTTGTCTTCAGGCAAGTCCGCTGGAAACACGAACGAACGATACACGTCGGGTCCATCGGCTGGGACCGAGAATGGCTCCGGCATTTCAATCACCAGATCAGGTTCGCCCAGTGTCCATTCGGTCGAGTATTCCGGCGGCGTGGGTGCGGCAGCCGTCGCCCCCTCCGGACAGCCGGCATCAAGCCAACGACGGAACAGAGTCTTCTCTTCTTCCGCCAATCTCCGGTCATTGGTGTAGACAACATCTGTCGATATCGGCTTCCAGGGAGGCATGTACTCTGCATCCAAAACCGCGCGAATCGTTTCCGCTCGACTTGAGACATCGTCGAATGTAATCAACGAAAACGGCCCCGACTGCCCCGGTCGATGACACCTGGTGCATTTGTCGTGCACGATTCTCGCGACGTGCTCGTTGAAGGTGACATCGCTTGAAGGGAATTCCGCGGCGCCCGTGGATGCAGTCATCACGGCACGATCAAACGTGGCAACCATCGCCATCAAGAAAAGCTTGCTTGTCGTTTCCATGCGCCTCGTGTGAGAATTGATATTCGGTGATTCGCCAATTGGTCATTCGTTGTGATCGTAGCTGGGGAGCTGCCAACGACTTGCCGGACATTGAAGCGTTAGTCGATCGTGTGGGCTTCCAAATCGGCGACAGTCCCTGCATTTTTTACGATGTGGTCGTCTCGACAATGTCCGGTGTAGTCGAACCAATCATCTGCCAAGTCCGGATATCCAGCCAGTTTGATCGTCCAATGCACCGGACCGAAACCAGATTCAGGGCGTTTCCAGTCCAGCTCGATTCGCTGCGCAACGCCGCTGTTCTTGTCCGCCCATAGTTCAATCTTCGCCGGTAACCTTGGCGAGCTCCCTTCACGACGGCTTCCGACAACGTGGTCGCACAAAACTCGCTGCGAACCGTCCCATAAGGGCGCCAACTCCTCCGGCTCTAACATTTCCAAGTCGTACGCGCGACTCATCCGCTCAAGCACCGTCGCCAAATAGAAATAGGGCGTTTCACTGTCCGAATTTGCCAACCAACCGGCTGTGACCGATTTGCCGCCAACCAGCACCGGGCCATGTGCCGGTACCAACCAGCGATCGTTCGGCGTGCCACCTAGCCACACTTCGCTTCGTCCAAGCAAGCTGGGCAACCGCACCACAAAACGATCGCCTTCGTCAAGATAAAGATCTGCGACAAACGACCGTTCACCAACAAGCCGGCGGCGGTAAGTCGCCTCCACTCGATATTGACGCACCGCGTCCATCGCACGCATGCTGCGAATCACTGCCGCATACGCCTGACCACGAGCGGGATCATTCCAGAATATCCATGCAGACAATATTATCAGCGATGCCGCTATCGCCAACGGCAGCCACCGACTCGATGGACGCCACTTGCCTGTTGATGAAGTTCGCCCTGTCGATACGCCAAGGGAATCCAGTTTCAGCAGCAAGGCGGTAATCCGAGCCTCGTCGTTCGCGTCACTCCCCCCCAATGCCTCGTGCAGCAACGATTCCAGCAGCGCATCATCGACTCTTGCTCGTTCTTCCGCGATCAACTCCGATGCCATTACGCCACCCCCGCATCCTGCAGCTTCTGCTGCATGCAATCGTGAATTCGCTGCTTGGCCCGCGCCAACCGCTTCTTGATCGTCTCCAACGCCAAATTCAACCGCTGACTCAATTCCGCCGGCTTGAGCCCCTCGAGAAACCGCAGTTCGATGCACTGCCTGTCGCTGTCCGACAATCGTGCGACACAGTCGCGAAGTGCGTCGAGTTTTTCGTCAAGCGTGTCTCCCTTGAGCGAGTTCACTCGTTCCAGGCGCTCCCCTAGGTGTTCTAGGGAAGCGGCATTTTCGAGCGTCACCAACCGCGACGCGGTGCGTCGCCGGGCGATGATGGTTCGCGCAGCGATCCCGCGCAGCCAGGGGGCGAAGGGGCGGTTGCGGTCGAATTCCTCCAACCGTCGCCAGGCAACCAGCATCGTCTCCTGCCAGATGTCGTCGGCCAGGGCATGGTCAGAAACGGCGGCGCGGATATAGGCGATCAGCATCTTTGCATTTTCGCGCACGAGGATTTCGAACAGGAATTTTGCGTCCATAGAAAAAAGCTCCATCCAGTCGCTTTGGTGTCAGCAGCACATGCGCCAACAACACATGTGCCGACAACACATGTGCCGACGAAATTGACGGCGACGATACAAATATTGTCCGCGAAACAAGAAACGGGGACAGGCGGCAGGGAGAATAGCTGGAGAAAAGAGGAGCTCCACAGCCGTAGCTTGGCTCGGCAAGTCGCATGACCAGCCCCCCCCCTCTGGAGGGACAACCAGCCGAGCCAGGCTACGGTCTGTGGAGTCGTTAGAGGCTTTTTATAAGGATTTTTCTTGCCACCGACTGGCAGCGTGGGATTCTTATACCAAGAAGCAAAACGGAAATCAAGTATCTGGCCTCGAGGAATAAGGTGAAGTTATGAGCAGTGCTTTTGAAGATTATGAATTGACTTGGCAGTTTTTGGACGACCAGCGAGTTAGTGACGCTTTGCAACAAATTGACATGGCAATTAAAAAAGCTGGTGAAATGGCTGAATTGGCCTGTCACATGACCGTCAAGGGCGGCATTCTCCAACGGTGCGGTCGGTATCCGGAAGCAATTTCTGTGTTAAGGGAAGCTCTTTCGGTTCGACCCAAAAACTGGATTGCACTTACTTAGTCGATGTCAGCTAGAACATAACGCTAACGCGGCGTTTGAAACCGCCTGTAAAGCACTTGCGTTGGATGCCTCGTGGGAAGAAGCAAAGAGTTTGAGGGATAAAGCATCCATCGCAATGCACTCTTCGCAGCAGAGTCTGAGTGAGGGAGTTCAAGAACGAATAAAGTAGAAGATGATTCCCATGCGAACTGACGCGATGCTGGCGCATCGGTAGCGGTGACACAAATGCAGACGCGCTAAATGGCTTGATGGCCTGGGGAAGCTGGGAAGAATGCAGACCAACGGTATCCTCCGCTTGCCAAGCCGCCCCAGACCGTCCGGTCAAGCAGCGTGTCTGTTCCCGCCTTTTCTGTTCCCGCCCTTTGTTGCCGAACCGCATGAGCGGTACGGGGGCAGATAGCTCCAGCCGTGTCCCAGACGCCGTCACGCGGCCCAGCGATGGCCCAAACGGGTAGGAAGGCCAAGGCCGTTGGACACGGCGGAGCGGACCGGGTCGCATTGATTGACACTATGGCCAGGGCAATCCGGAAATCATCTTGCCGATCCGCATCAGCGGTCCGCGCCAGCCAGCAGACTCGCTACTTGTTTGGGTAATCGGCTCGCGATGTGGAAGTCATGAAGCCTGACTGTTTTGGCGGGGCGCCGTGAATCGCTCCGCCGATCCCTGGTCTTATGGCGTGCGACCTCGGATCGGGTGTCGATGGTTTACTCATCGGCCGGGGGATCGGCCGGAGCTATCTATGTGCCTGCCAATCGCCACGAGGTAAATGGAGAG
>JAGQPD010000912.1 GCA_020426865.1 Planctomycetales bacterium | reverse complement strand
AATTCGCCGCCACAAACTCCCCCGTCACATCCGCTGGCCGAATATCGACCGCCACCAATCGGACGCGATCCTGTGATGACAATCGACTGCCCAGTTCCTCCAACGCCGCCAGCGCATCGTCGCGGTACACACCCGTTTGGCTGGCCGAGGTGTCAAACAACACCACCACGTCGCGCGCTGCCGCTGGTGCCAATTCCTGTCCCGGTTGCAGACCCAGGGCAAAATACGTTTCCCCCCGCTGATCGTAGGTGGCCAGCATTGCCTGCTGGTCCGCTACCGCGGCGGTTGTCAACCATGTCGACACGACCCAGGTGCCGAAGGCCAACATGGCAAACGATCGTTGCGAACGGATACGTGGGAACATATCTGGGACTCCACATTTTGCTGAAAGTATGTACGGGCTATCTCTGTTCCGAGGGAGCAGCCCACGAAAATCGCTGAACGGCCTGATGTTTGTTAATGTCGAATTTTTTGCCAATGTCGAATGCTGACGACCGTCACGGTTTTCTTGCCGAGACGTTAAGCCCTATTGTATTCACATCCCCACGGTTATGCTACAAGTTTCGAAAATTTCCGCGTTTTCTGCGGTTCGGGGGATGGAACGTTCGGAATTGATGCGGAATTGATGGCGGGCTGCCACAAATGGGCTGCCAAAAAAAGAAGTGGACGGGGCCCACTCGCTCTCGTAAGGAATTACCCAGAACACGCCGTGAAATCGCGTTTCGCCTCGCCGCAACTCCCTATGGCGGGAAGAGTTGGGGCGAGGCGACCGTCGTGAGGGGGCGGTAGCGGTGGTTACTTGGACGGCGCAAGACGCGCCTGTCGGCTGGCAGCGTAACGCGCCAATCGCTGGTTTTGGGCCAGTTTGCCGACGGATTCGGCAAGCTCGCGCAATTGTATCCCCGCTCGGTCCAACGCGTCCGACAGCGTCAACAACATCCGCTCATGAACGTCCCGCTCACGTTCCGCCTCCGATCGGTCCGCCCGGTCCGCCCAAGCAATCCGGTCTGCCATCGCATAGAAGTCTTGCTTGAAGTCCGTCACCGCCTGCCAATACCGCTGCTTTATTTCGGCCGGCAGCCCTTCCTGCGACGCCTTGGTCGCCTGAGCGCCCGCCAGCTGAAACAGCTTCACGGCAACCACCAAGTCCGTCGCGGCCGTCGTGGCGTCCTCCCGCGGTGCCTCAATCAACTCCGCGACAACGCCGTCTGCCCTCGGTTCGATCAATTCCCAGGCGTAGGCATCCATTGGCATGATTTCGCGTGACGGTACCTCCTGGATCGCCGATTCGATCCGTCCCATCACACCCCTCAGGTCGCGAGCGTATTGAGTGTACTGAACGACGCCGCGGTGAGCGTCGGAAACGGCCATCGACAGTTTGCCGCCCATAACCTGCATCCACTGGGTCGACCGTGCGACGCACCACCCCCAAGACTCCGATCCCTGCCATCCGACCAATTTCGATTCGGCTCCCGATGGCAAGTCCGACAGCGTCACGTCTGGCGGTGCTGGTAGCACAAAGACAAACTGGCAAGATGTGGCCCGAAATTTCACGCGCGCTGGCCCGCCGGTGCTCGCCACGTCTGCGGCGGGAGAACACCGGACCGAACGTCCAGGTGCCATGACCGCCAACGGTACCGCGATCGCGGTAAGGAGTGCTAAAAGGGATACAATGGGTGATTTCATCGGTCTATTTTCGCCCCGAGGGGATATCCATCTCGTGTTCTTGGTGTGTCCTACGCCAGTGGCGCGGTCCTGTTCTGCCTACGGTGTCCGCGTTATGCACTGGATATCGGAAATGGTAAATTGGGGGCGTTAGGTAAATGGCGTTGCCTTGGATGTCTTTAGCGGCATTGGGTAGGGATGATATCGGGCATAGGGGCCTGCCGGGTTTTTCCGGGGTTGCTTGGGCGGCCACCAATCGCTCCGGCCGAACCCAACCAATGGGGGGGCGGCTGGTTCGACATTGACGGGATGCAAGGGGGCGAGGATGATCAATGGGTTTGGCGGTCAAAAGTTCCACGGCTGTCCCAGCCGCACGGCTGTCCCAGCCGCAGAGTTCCACGGCTGTCGCAGCCGTTTTTGAATCCGGAACACGACCGAAGCGAAACAGAGGGGGCGTAGCGGGATGGACCAAGGGGGGAGGCGAGAGCTGTGTTTTTGAGCCCTAGGGGGTGGATCGCGTTGGCGACGACGATCGCCGTGATCGCGGGTCTGCAATTAAAACGTCGAGCGCCTTCGGATCTGTTATTTCTGGGTGGCATGGTCGTGGTTACGCTCACGGGGGTGATCACACCTGAGGATGCGCTTCGGGGTTTTTCAAGTTCCGCGGTGATTGCGATTGGGGCATTATTGGTGGTATCGGCTGGGCTACGAGCGACGGGGGTGGTGGATTGGCTGGGTGACATCCTTCTAGGGGGGATATCGACGGAGCGTCGAGCGTTACGTCGATTGACGCTGACGCTGATCCCGATCTCGGCCTTTGTATTGAACACGCCATTGGTCGCAATGATGATGCCCGTCATGATCGATTGGTGTCGCAAGCGTGGCATATCGCCGTCGCGATTTCTGATTCCGGTCAGCTACCTGGCGATCTTGGGTGGTGTCTGCACATTAATTGGTACGAGCACGACGTTGGTGGTCAACGGTCGGCTGGAGGCCGAGTACCGTGCGGCGTTAGCGGACGTTCACGTTTTAAAAGATGCAGGCGCGGATGTGGCAGCGGTGGAACGCGCCGAGCGGTTTGCCGAGCGGGTACGGCCGATGCGGTTGTTTGAAATCACTTGGGTGGGTGTGCCGTGTGCCTTAGCGGGGGCTGTCGCGCTGCTATTGACTGCTCATCGATTGCTACCCGACCGGCGGGAATTGATTGAGACGTTTGGCGAGCAAAGTCGCGAATACCTGGTGGAAATGACAATTTTGCCAGAATGTCGATTGGTGGGGCGCAACGTGGAGCAGGCGGGGTTGCGTCATTTGGAAGGGTTGTTTTTGGTGGAGATTAATCGCGAAGGGGAATTGATCACACCGGTGGCTCCCACGGACCGCTTGCACGCCGGCGACCGCCTGGTGTTTACCGGCGTTGTTGCCACGATCGTGGAGTTGGAGAAAATTCCGGGGTTGGTGCCTGCCGCCGATACGGCGTACGAGACTCCAACGTCGACACAGCAGCGTCATTTGATCGAGGTGGTGTTGTCACGCACCAGTCCGGTTGTGGGGCAGACGATTCGCGACGGTAGTTTTCGGCAGCGGTACAACGCGGCCGTTGTGGCCGTGCATCGAAACGGCGTTCGATTGACCAACAAGGTTGGTGACATAGTTCTGGAGCCGGGCGACACGCTGTTGTTGCAGACTCGCAGCGGCTTCGTGCGGACCTGGCGCAATAGCCGCGACTTCTATTTGGTCAGCCAGGTCGAGGGGCTCACGCCTCGCCATCATGATCGAGCGGTGTTGGCCGGAGGATTGGCACTGTTGTTGGTGCTCTGGTTGTGTTGCACGAGCTTCATTGACCCGGCGAGCATTTTCACGGGGCTCAAGTCACCCGCCATCGCGGCCGTAACCGTCGCAGGACTAATGATCGTCTTGCGATGTCTGCCGCTGGCGGAAGCCCGCAGTGCCATCGATTGGCCGTTGATTATGACGATCGCCGGGGCGTTGAGTTTGGGGGCGGCACTCGATCAGAGTGGCGCGGCCCGATCGATCGCCGCGGCGCTGGTCGGGATGGTCCATCATCCGTGGATGCTGCTGGCGATCGTCTATCTGTTGACCATGGTGATGACCGAAATGATCACCAACACCGCTGTGGCGGCGATCATGATTCCGATCTCGGTTGCTGTTGCGCGGCAGGCCGGGTACGACCCGCGGGCGTTTATTCTGGCGATCGCCCTGGCCGCATCCCTGTCCTTCCTTACCCCCGTTGGCTACCAAACCAATCTGATGGTGCTAGGGGCTGGCAACTATCGGCCCCTTGATTACCTGCGGGTCGGATTGCCCGTGGCGATCGCGGTTGCTGTCACGGCGATTGTGACAATTCCAATGGTGATTCCCTTCTAACGGTGTCTTATTTGATTTCAATCGACGGTAACAACGATTCCGTGGCACGGCGAATGTCGTTGTTTACGCTGTTAGCGACCAGGGAGGCCTTGCCGGCCTCGGTCAGTGCCAGCGCTAGCGAAGCGTGTTGCTGCCAGTCGGCGGCGCCAAATTGGCGAATGTCGACGTAGGCTTCTACCAGTCGTGCCTTGGTCTTAGGGACGACGTGAAGTCCATCCGCGGCTAGCACAATATGGTATTTCAAACCAACAAACATCAACGCGGCACCAACGACCAGACCGAATAGAAAGGGGCTAAGCTTGTTCATCAGGAGCTCCGTGGTTGACTAAGGCGTAACAACTCCTACAAACTGTACCGCGACCAAAAAACTTAAGGCAATACAGATTTCGGATCGCTCCATGGCGCATAACGACAATTTGCCACAAAATCCCGCCACTGCGAGCGCCACCCGGTACCTGACGTCCGCCGGGTTCCTCGGTCTACTGGCCACTCAAACGCTTGGGACCGCCAACGACAACATTTTTCGGTGGCTCGTGATCGGGGTGGGGAAGGAATCCCTTGAGGGGGGCAATGCGGCGGGGATCCTGATGGCTGGTACGGTTTGCTTTGTGATTCCTTATTTGCTGTTGGCGCCTATTGCCGGGTATCTGGCGGACCGACATAGCAAGTCGCGGGTAATTATCGCATGTAAGTTGGCCGAGATTGTCATCATGATCTTCGGAATCGTTGCGATTCTCACAGGGCAACTGTATGGCCTGTTGTTGGTGGTGGCGTTGATGGGTGGCCAGAGTGCCTTGTTTTCGCCGGCCAAGTCGGGGTGCATTCCTGAGATGTTGCCAACCGAAAAGATATCAACGGCCAATGGGTTGTTTGGGCTGGTGACGGTCGTGGCCACCGTGATTGGCGCGGCGATCGGGAATGTACTGAGCGTTGTGACAAGCCCTCGCGGGTTATCGCGCTGGTGGATTACCGCTGTGGTACTGATCGGCGTGGCGATCGCGGGTTGGTTGAGCAGTTTCTTCGTGCCGCGGTTGGCGGCGGCCGATCCGCATCGAAGGATTCCTTGGGATGCCCCACGACAGACTTGGCGGGATTTGGGCGAGTTGATCCGTATGCGACCACTGTTTCGCGTAGCGCTTGGAATCATGTTCTTCTGGTCGATTGGCACGCTGGCCAATCT
>JAGQPD010000911.1 GCA_020426865.1 Planctomycetales bacterium | reverse complement strand
TGCCATGGGATCGGCTGGAGCTATGGAGGTCCAAAGGTAGTTGTCCCTACCGCCCGAGACGTTCCATGCCGGGTAGCGGTTGCCACATGTAGAAGAACGTCGGCAATTCGGCACGCTGGAGGCCGGGGATGTTGATCGGAAGCAGGGATCCCTGAAGCGGTGTGTTGGGGGTCACGGCGTAGGGCGATCGAGCATGGTCGTTGGGACGGTGGAGCATCACAACGGAGGCGTCCGAACTGCTAGCATGTTGGCAAGCGATTTCGACGGCGTCGTCGAGGTAGCCGATGCTGTCGATCAAGTGCTTTTCCAAGGCGACTTCGGCGGTAAATATGCGGCCATCGAAGTCCTTTTCTTTGCCTTCCTTGTCGATTGGTTTGTACTGCGTTCGGCTGCGCAGCACGACGTCCTGGAAACGGTGATGAAAATGGTCGGCCACGGCTTGCAGGATCCCACGGCACTCTTCGGACATTTCGCGGACTGGCGAGCCGATGTCGATCTTGCTACCCGATTTGATCGGGACCCCAACGATATTCCACATATTCATGGCGTCTTGCAGGTTGTAAGCGTTGAGAATGACGCCCATCCCGCCGGTAATCGTCGTTGGGTGAGCGACAATCGCGTCGGCACCGGTCGCTAAGTAATAGGCACCGCCTGTGCCGAGATCCATCAAGCAAGCGACAACGGGCAGTCCCGTCGCTTCTTTGAATTGCCGGAGATCCCGCCACATAATGTCCGTGGCGGTGACACCGCCGCCAGGGCTGTTGATTCGCAGGATCACGGCTCGATACTGACCATTTCGCTGGACATATTCCAACTTTTCGCGAAACAGGGCCACGGGGTTTTCGCCCATCGACATCAAGCCAGTCAGATCCTGATTGAGCAGGACGCCGTCGACATCGATCAACGCGATCTTAGCGCAAGAAGGACTTCCGCCTGCTAGCACCGGCATTTCGACCAGCGGTAGCGCATTATTGACAGGACTCGGGGGCTCGACGTTCACGTGTGCCTGTACATTTCCGTTCACGTTGCCGGCCACTTCCGTGGTGACGTCGCCGCGGACGCATGACTGAGTATGCACGGTGGGCATGCGGCAACCAGGGGACATGCTGACAACTGGGCACAACAGGACGAATAGGTAGACCAGGCTCGGGCGTGAAGGTAACATATCAGTAAATTCTGCGCGAGAGGGGACGGGCGAGGAGGCGGGAGACGAGTGGGATAGGCAGGTGGATGGGAACGCACCCCGGTCAATCTGCGGGGAGCCCAAAAGGGCAAGGAATTGCCGCACTTCGCACGGGCAATTCGCTTTGTTCCGTAGATTCGTATCGACCGTTTGAATCGGCAGAAATCAGCGCAACGTGCCGTTTCTGTGGTCAACTGGCTCGGGAGGTTCGGGTTATGCGGATTGTACTGTTGCCTGCTAGCAGTATTGCCTTTTCCACCAGCCGCGGAAGAATGCTGTTAGGCGAAGGAAATACGGAGGCGACGGTGGGTAGACGCGGTTTTCCCCGAAGATTTTTGCTGTTGACGCGTGTTCACCTTGGTGATAAATTGAGCACATCATCGCCAGCAATGGGAAGGCACAGTTGGAAACAGGTAGTTTTTGTAGAAGCTGTTCGATAAAGGTCGTTTGACAGTAAGCGACGAGAATGCAAGGAGGTTGCACGATGTTAGTACTCACGCGGAAAAGCAACGAAACCGTAATGATTGGCGACTCCATCAAGGTAACGGTGGTGCGAATGGCGGGTAATGTCGTTCGTTTGGGGATCGAGGCCCCGACGCATGTCCCTGTCCACCGCGGCGAGATTTACTCGCGGATCAATGGTGAGGCAGCCACGGATGCCGCGTCCGCCAACCCGATCGCCAACCAAGCGGACTAGCTAGCATTTCTAGCCCGTGGGTGTCTGGGCGTCATGGGATAATGTCATGGGATAATGTCATGCGATAATGGGAAGTCCAACGGTTCTGCTCGGTCGCCACACCAGAGCAATTCGTATGGTTCGAGCGCAGCTTCGCCGGATAGGGGTACCTTGGCGAAGCTCGCGCGAGCACCCGGGACGATCTCGCCGTAGCCGCTCAGCCCCAACGCCTGGGCAGCTTCATTCGTCCCCATCCCCAAAATTTTTTCCGGCGGAATCCGCTTCCGCCAAATTCCCGCGAGCGTCCTGATCTCGTTCCAAATCGATAGATCCGGATTCGATGCCCGCGAGTCCGTCCCCACCACAACACGGATCCCCCGCGCCATGATCTCTGCTAGTGGAAACGTTGGCCGCCCAAAATATTCATGCGTGCGTGGACAATGGACCAACGACATCCGGTCGGCATGGTGAGCCACAAACGACAGTTCGTCATCCGAGAGGCAATTTCCATGGACAACAAGCGAACGGGGAGCCTGCGCTAGCAGCCGCAAGTAGTCCAGCGGACGCGTCCCTTTGGGTATCGACGTGGGGTTCCAGAACCCTAATTCTCGCAGCAGTTCGACCAATGGACCGTCATGCTGCTCAAGCAATTGCATCTCCTCCGATGATTCGGCCAAGTGCATCGCAAGTAGGCAATGGTTGTTATTGGCCAACTGAACGCACTGCCGCACGAGGTCGGGCGTCGTCGAATAGGGAGCGTGAGGGCTGATTGCCATTTGACAACGATATTGTTGCGGGCAGGTCTTCCGCATCGCATGAAAGAGCGTGAATGCATGTCGAGTGTTTTCAATTGCCTGGTTGACGCGGTCGAGTTCGTTGCCGATCAATTCCAGGCAGGCAATATACCGTTGCGAAAAACTTGCCAGGCGTTCCAGGTTGCGTTGGATGGCGGGCCAATCGTGAGGTGGGACGGACATGATCTCGCACATACCGACAGTCCCCGCCGTGAAGGCTTCGGTGGCTCCCTGGGCCACGGCCTCTTCGATCCATCCGGGCGAGGTTTGATCTTGTCGACGCCGATAGTCGATGACCGAGCGGATCCAACTGGCAAAGCTACTGCCGCGATGGGGCAATGGCATCGTGAGTTGGCTGAACTGCAGATGAGTATGGGCGTTGATCAACCCGGGCAACAATGCAACATTGCCCAGTTCTTGAACTTGGCAGGACGGGTCCAACTGGTCTGGATGTTGGGCAATTTGCTGGACACGGCCGTGATGCACGACGACGTAAGCGTCGTTAATCGGTCGCGAGGAGACGGGAAAAACATAGCGCGCGTGCAGAGCCAGTGGCCTGTCGTCAATCATGAGCGGGCAATGAATTGTGCCGGTTGGTGTTCCAACGCTTCATGGAGCCGCTCCTCAGCGGACGGTTGGAACGGCAGCGCGCGGAACCACCAGAGAATGATTATGGCCAGTAATCCTGCCATCACGGTTATCGGCAATGGATAGACGGATGGGTCGATATTGGACTTAAAGAGCCAATCCCATTGGCTATGTTCGCTGAGCCACGTGTCCAGGTAGAGGCTGCGTGATATCCCCAGCGCGTTGTGCACGCAATGAAAGGCAATGCAGGGAAAGATGCTGCGTGTTTGGACGGCGATGTAGCCGAGCACCATGCCGAAAATTCCGGCCAGCACCGACTGCTGTATGACACTATGCGACAGTCCAAAAAACACGCTTGCAATCAGAATGGCCCGCCAGCGGCTACCTAGATGTCGCAACCCGGAAAGGATAAACCCGCGAAAGGCAAGTTCTTCGCAGACGGCAGGCAACAAGGCAAGCAGCAGCAGCGTATAAAGTGGGCTAGGGGACGATTCGATAATCCGCTGGATGCCGTCCAGCGACTTCATATTGATCGGATATAATTCGGTCACCAATTGGCTCAGCGCCAGCGACAGCGGATGCAGACAGAGGCCCAACGCGAGGGCCGCGAGCACGGACCATCGCGGGGCCCGGTTTAGCTGCAGGGTCATCCGCGGGTTGCTGGTCAACATAATCGCCATCAGCAGCACGGGGGTGGCGATCATCGCCACGAGCGTTATGGTTGTGACGGTCGCAAAGCCGGACCAGGTATCCGGCATGGGGATGAGCATGCCGGCGAAGAACTTGATCAATAGTAACAGGATCCCGCACATGACGGCTTCGGCGGGGGTTGGAGTTGGCAAGCGATCCCGCATGAGACTTACGAGCCACAGCCCCAGATCAAAACGTTCACTTTCGCGGAACAGAACGGATTCGTTATTGAATTGGTCCACCGCCCAACGGACGGCGAGCCAGCAGCATGCGGCAGTCACGACCGCGACGGGAACAACGAACAAGGCCGCTTGGTGATATTCTCCTTCGATCAGGTGCCGAAGCAGCAGCATCATGCCGCTGACGGGGATCAGACTGCTTCCCAAGTCCAGTTGCGATGATGGCAACATTGGCAACATCATCAGCGGCATAGTGATCATCATCAGCGGCATCAAATAATACTGTCCCTCTTTCGTGCTCCGCGCCATCGTGGCCAACGCCAAGGCAATGGCGCTGAACAGAGCGGAAATGGGAACCAAGGCCACGAGCAGCCAGCCAAGTGAGGCAACGGGCGGCGGCCCCAACGGGAACGCCGAAGGGTCCGGACCCAGCGATTGAAACTGGCGGACAATAACGCTCGCCGTGAAGCAGATACTGACAAGATTCAGCACCGACGTCGCCATACTGAAGATCATGATGGTGAGCAATTTCCCCCAAACGATTTCACTTCGTTCGGCCGGACTACTGAGCAGAGTCTCGAGGGTCCCACGTTCCTTTTCGCCGGCACACAAGTCGATAGCCGGGTAGAATGCACCGGTCAAGGCCCAGATCAGGACGACAAATGGCAACACCTTTGACCAGATGGCCGCACGGCGTAACGAGGGTTGAGCAACGTCGGTTGGCTCGATCTCGAATGGCGTGGTGACGCGCGAGGAAACGTGATTCTCTTGCAACATCTCATCAACAAAGGCGCGGCGCCAATTCCTGATCGCCGCAGCACCACGATCGTGTGCGATTCGCGATTTGTCTTTCGCAGCGTTATAATACACCAATGGTTCAGGGACAGGTGTGGTCGGTGCAACCTCGTCCCCACTGTTGCTGCTTCGCTTGACGGACTGCCGAAAATCGAGTAGCGCTTCACGAAATCCGGGCGGAAAGTAAAGCACCGCATCGAAATTGCCATTGTCCAACTGATCGGTCGCATATTGCGATACATCGACGAACTTGTCAGGCGCATCGTCAGGCGCATCGTCAGGCGCATCGTCAGGC
>JAGQPD010000910.1 GCA_020426865.1 Planctomycetales bacterium | reverse complement strand
CGATTAGAACGGAAGAGGTTGCCAATCAGGAATGCCCATTTCCCGTAGCTGAAGGTTGTATCGTTCGGCTTGCGGATGGGTTGGGGAAAACGGGGCGCCTTCATTAACCATCAGCGGCACAGTTTCCGACCACCATTTGTCATAAGCTTCGCGCAGCCGAGCGACGACGTCGGGATGGTCGTTGGCCACATTCTGCTTTTCGTATGGGTCGGCCTCGATGTCATACAGTTCCCGGTTGTTTACAAATCGCCATTTCTCTGTGCGCACGGCACATGCATCGAACTTGTGGTCATTCGGGTCGTCCATTTGCGGCCATCGACCACGGTGCACGAAGATTTCTCGATCGGGCCAATCGGCATTGGGATCCTCCAATAGGGGCGCCAGCGAACGGCCGTCGCGTTTCTGGGTGGTATCCGAGACTTCGGCGCCAGTTAGTGCACAGAACGTGTCGAACAGGTCGATATGGGCGGTCAGCTTATCGATGTCGACCCCCTCGCCCAGCACGCCTTTCCACCGCCAGAAAGCTGGCACGTGCGTGCCCCCTTCATAGGGCGATCCCTTGCCTGACTTGAATCCGGCGGTATAGAGTGGAACGGGCTGGCCGTTTTGACGTCCTTGCAGGTCCGATTGTCCGTTATCGGTCATGAAAATCACCAATGTATCCTCCCACATTTGCCACTCGTCCAACTTGCGCATGAGTAACCCGAAATTGTCATCAATGTTTTCGATCATGCCATAGCGGCCCGCGGTCGCGTTGTCGTATCCAAGGTCCAGAAAACGCTGAGCCGACCTTTTCGGCGCGATCATCGGTCCATGAGGCGCATTGGTCGGAAGGTACGCGAAGAACGGTTGATCGGCGTCGTGACACTGCTTGATCCATCCCAACGCCGCCTGGAAAAAGACATCGGTGCAAAAACCGGAAGTCTGCACGATCGTATCGTTGTGCAGCGCGACGATATCGAAATACTTGTTTTCGCGATTCGGCGGAAAATCCGCACAACTGCCAGGATACGCCTGGCCAATGCCGCCCGCGCCGTGGATAAACACTTCACTGAATCCACGATTGTAAGGCTGATAGGCATCTTCATCACCCAGATGCCACTTTCCGAAGATTCCCGTTGCATATCCGGTGTTCTGCAGCAGTTGTGGTAGCGTCGTCGTCGCCAACGCCATCCGCTCGCGCTCGTTAATCGTGTGCGTCACACCATTGCGGAATTCATGGCGACCGCTCATGATCGATGAACGCGTCGGTGCACAAGTGGGACTGACATGAAAATCCGTAAATCGAGTCGAAAGGGCATAGAAGTGGTCTAAATTGGGTGTTCTTAATATCGGATTGCCAAGACATGACAGATCCCCCATCCCCTGGTCGTCCGTCATGACCAGGATGATATTGGGACGCTTCCCTGCTACTTCCACTGCCATCAAAACACGACAGGGGGCCGCAAATATATAGATGGTCGCCAACAGTAACCAGCATTTGCATACAATCGGTGTTCTTCGCGGCATTGCATTTCCTTTCAAGGGGCGTAGCATTGCGATGATCAGGCGGCTCGGCGAAGGCCTCAGGCAGGCACCCATCATACGACAGACTCGCGACGAATAAAACCACGCCGATAGGGCGAGATTGCGATAGATCCCAAGCGCTATATCGCGGCGCATTACTTTCCAAAATTCATGTAGTCGCTTACTGACGGTTCCGGAATTCCAGAAGCTGCCTGGCCCGAGTTCGTCGAACGGTCACGAAACGACCGCCCTGTTGCCTGAAGCACGAACGCCAATGGAAGGATGACCAGAGCAACTCGTAGTCCGCTGCGAGCCAGTCGGGGAAACCGCTCGAATCGTATTAGCTCGGGAATCGCCCCCAACAACGGGCTCAGCCCCAGGATCACGGCGTTGCGCGCGGTTAGCTCGGCGAAGAAATGCCCGACGACCAGCAGGCTCGCCAACGTTACGCAGCAGAATCCCATCGCCGTCACCAGCCCAGGACTGCCGGTGACGTCCCCGATCGGGAGGCACCATGACGCGAAGAGCAGCCCAACGATCGCGCCCGCTAGTGGCAGTCCGAGTTGACCGCCAGTGGCATAGCCCGACAACATGATCGATATCGCGGCCGCACCCGCTACAAAAAAAAACGATAACAACATCGATCGACCACTACTTCGCGTTGTGACCCAGATCGCGGTGGTCCAAACGAGCAGTACGCCGGAGCCGATCGCCAAGAGGATCATCCCGGACGACGCGTCATCCCATTTGCGCGTTCCCGGTCCGACAACATCCGCCAGATAGATGGATCCGTGCAATAGGACGCGAGCGACTGCCACACTTATGGCCAACCGCAGCATCCAGACAATAGCGCGCGACCACCATCGTCGACCGCCGGCGAAACAGCCGATCGCTTCGACCAGCGTGACACCTGGAAGAACGAGCCACAACATCCGATCGCGATCTTCGACAATCGGCCAATTCGGCAACAGCCCAAGGACCCAGCAGCCAATGTAATAACCAACCGGCAAGGAGCACAGACTTGCCAATTGCGCGACATACGACGGCAGAGACAAGGTCCGACTTGACGCACCACCGGCCGATGCGCCCATCGACTGGGCTCGTTTCCCTTCGAGCGAACGAGCAACCGGCCGCAAGCCGAGGAAGGCCGCGATGGCGGCGATCGCCGCGACGAGTGCGGCCGCCACCGTTGCTTTCGCCATGAGTATTGGATCGGGCATCGTTCGCTGCGATCGTTAGTTGAAGGCGATGGCACATTCAGCAAGATGGCTATTTCTTGACGCCTTCAAAGCTGATGCCAATAAAGATCTCATCCCCGATCGCCTCCAACATATTGCTCATACCAAAATCCGACCGTTTGATCTTCAAGCTGGTTGAAAACCCCATCCGTTCGACCCCTTGGGGAAAGGTCGCGGTTTTGCCTCCTTTCAGCAAAAACGTGATCGCCTTGGTCTGGCCATGCATGGTCATGTCGCCAGTAACCTGGATACCCTCTTCGACCTTTTCGGCCTTGGTGCTCTTGAAACTGATCGTTGGAAACTGCTTCGTATTGAAATAGTCCGGACTGCGAAGGTGATCGTCACGTTGTTGGTTGCCCGTGTCGATACTGTCGGCATTGATCGCCATTGCGAACATGGCATCGGCGGGATTGGCCGGATCGATGGAGAATTGGCCTTCGACCTGGTTGAAGCGGCCATGCGTCCAGCTGATTCCAAGGTGGGATACCTGAAAACTGACTGCTGTATGCGTGGGGTCAAGTCCATAATCGTCGGCGTGAACCAACGCCGCAGCGCCAAAGACGAAAACCGCAGCGAGACTGTAGGGAATGAGTTTGCAGGACATGGTTTCTCCAGTTAGGGGATTGCCGCATGAGAACGGACGTAATGGCAGTACGACTCAAACAACGGGCAAGACGCGAGCTTAAATGGTTACCAGATCTGGATGCGATCCTCCGGGGCCTTGAAGAGCTTATCTCCTTCCTTGACACCAAATGCTTGGTAAAACGTATCGAGATTGGAAACCGGCCCGTTGGCGCGAAACTGCGATGGCGAATGGGGATCGACAAGCAACCGACGCACCATCTCGTCGTCGCGATATTTCCTGCGCCAGATCTGCGACCAACCGATAAAGAAACGTTGATTGCCCGTGTAACCGTCTAGCTCGGGCGAAGGCTTGCCGCCAAGTGACATCACATAGGCCTTGTGTGCGATTGCCATCCCCGACAGGTCGGCGATGTTCTCGCCTAGAGTCAGTTGACCGTTGACGGGCTTGTTGGGGAGCGCCTCGTATTTAGAAAACTGGTCCACCAATCGTTGTGTCAATTGTTGGAACGCGGCACGATCTTCGTCGGTCCACCAATTCTCCAAATTGCCGTCACCGTCGTACTTGCTCCCTTGATCGTCGAATCCGTGACTGATTTCATGTCCGATCACAGCACCGATCCCACCGTAATTGACGGCGTTCTCTACGTTCGGATCAAAAAACGGGGGCTGTAGAATCGCGGCCGGAAAGACGATCTCATTCATGCCAGGGTTGTAGTACGCGTTGACCGTTTGCGGTGTCATTCCCCATTCTTCGCGATCGACAGGCTTACCCAGCTTGCTGATCATGCGGTCGTGTTCGACTTGAGCCGATCGCATCATGTTACCAATCAAATCGTCCGGCTTGATCTGCAACTGGGAGTAGTCACGCCATTTGGTGGTATAGCCGATCTTGGTCCGGATCTTCTTGAGTTTTGCCAGGGCCCGTTCTTTGGTGGCCGGAGTCATCCAAGTCAGATCGTCGATACTGACTTCATACGCTTTCAATAGATTCTGCACGAGCACATCCATTTGCGCCTTGGCTTCCGGCGGAAAGTGCTGTTGCACGTAAAGTTTTCCCACCGAGTCACCGAGGACGCCAAAACTGCCGGCACCGCCACCAGCAGTCGCCTCGACGGCTCGCTTCCAACGCGGTTGTTGCTCAGGAACGCCGGCCAGTTGCTTTTCATGGAGATCGAAATGTGCATCGACGAAGTCGCGCGATAGAAACGGCGCGTAGGCGTCGATCAAGTGAAACTTCAAGTACAATTTCCACGATTCGAGTGGCGTTTTGGTGATCAGTTCCTGGAGGCCTTCGAAGAAGCTTGGCGTATTGACATTGACCTCCTTGACGTCGTCGACTCCGGCATGGGCAAAAAACGTCTTCCAGTCGATCCCGGGGAGCTTCTCGGTCAACTGGTCGATGGTGAATTTGTTATAACGTTTGTCGGCATCTCGCAATTCCGTACGTGGCCATTGGATAGCCGCCAGCTCCTTTTCCAAGGCCACGATGGCGTCTGCAGTGTTGTCAGGTGCGTCGACCTTGGCCAGTTCGAAGATCTTGGTGACATACGCAGCCAGTGCCGCGCGAGCTTCGGTATATTTCTCGTCATCTTCCAGGTAATAATCACGATCGGGAAGCGACGTGCCGCTTTGGATGACCGCGACCAGATAGCGGGACGAGTCCTTGTCGTCTTGATCGACGTAAAAGCCGACGGGATTGCCGCCACCTTGTGCCTGTGAGCTGCCGAAGTACGTGACCAGCTGTTCGACATTTCGGATGGCATCAATTTCAGCCAACATCTCACCCAGTGGGGCGACACCCAGCTGCTCAATTCGGTCTTCGTCCATGAAACTGCGATAGAAATCGCCGACCTTCTGTGCGTCGCTACCGGCAGCGTGACTTGCTGCCGCTGCCCCTTCGATGATCTCGCGTTGATGGGCCAGTGCCTCATCCTGTAATATCAGAAATGATCCGTAGTTCGATTTGTCGGGGGGAATCGGCGTGTGAATCAACCACTGGCCATTGACATGCAAGAACAAGTCGTCTTGAACTCGAACCGATTTGTCGAAGCCGATCTTGTCGATCCCCGATTTCGCCTCTTGTGCCGCCACGTGCGGAGCCACGAAGGTGGTCGCGATTAAGGCCAGTAGCATCGTTATCTTTGTTGGCATGTTTACTCCGTGGTGTCGGCGGTGCATAGGACAAGCGAATCTTTCGCCGGGTATGCATCGAAGTCAAGTCTGTTGGTGATGCCCCGAGTGGCGATGTGCCGGGTGGCGGCTACCTATGGGCGCCGCCATTCGTGGGACCGTTCTTGCGTGACTGCAGGCTACGATACTGCGAACCCCACGTCAATATGCGGGTGCGGACGGGCGTTTGTGAGCGATCCAGTCGTAGTACTCGCGCATTTGCAGTTGACTGGCCGCTTCATTGTCCAGATAGACGCGCGCCGAAGGATGTAACTGCAGTGCTGAAGCGGTGATCATGTGCGTCACCGGGCCTTCAACGGCCGCCGCGATCGCCTTGGCCTTGTGCAATCCATTGGCCACCATCACCAAGTGCCGTGCGTCCAGGATCGTCCCCACCCCCATCGTGATGGCATACACTGGAACCTCATCGGCGTTGGCGAAGAACCGTGAATTGTCCTCGATCGTCTGCCGCGCTAGCGTCTTTAGTCGCGTTCGTGACGACAACGAACTGGTCGGCTCATTGAAAGCAATATGCCCGTCCGAACCAATCCCCAGAATTTGCAGGTCGATACCACCCGCCTCGCGGATTCGGTCTTCATACCACTCGCAAAACGCTCGGTAATTCCGCGTGTTGCCCGACGGAATGTAGATGTTCTGGCGCGCAATGTTCACATGCTTGAAGAAATTCTCGTGCATGAAATAGTGGTAGCTCTGCGGATGATTCGGCGGCAATCCCACGTATTCATCCAAGTTAAATGTCGTAACCTGCGAAAAGTCGAGCGATTCCTCTCGGTGCATCCGCACCAGTTCGCGGTAGACCGCCAGCGGTGTGGAACCTGTCGCCATGCCCAACACGGCATTCGGTTTCATGTTCAACAGACTCGCGACCTCGTGCGCCGCCTCGCGACTCATCTCTTCGTATGTATCTTTGATGACGATTTCCATGCGATTTCATCTTTCTATCAGTTCGTTCAAGCCGCTATTACAATTCACCTGCCGGAACAGTGTCTCTCGCCGCCAGACGCGCCAACAACTGTTCGACCTGTCCAACCAGCTGTGGCAACGCAACCGATGCCGGCTCGACGTCCAAATCATGGACTTCCCAATACTCAATACGGTCCTCCCAGTCAGGAAACTGTCGGCGAATCATCGGGCGATGTTCCGTTTCTTTTACGGCGATCACAATTGCTGCGTCGTTAAGATCCTGTGCCGTCAACTTCATCGGAAACCGCAACGGCTCCGTCGAGATCCCCATTTGTTCACAGAGCCGTTCGGTGTGGGCCGACATGTGTCCGGGATTGTAGTTGTCCAACGCCAATCCACGCGAATCTGATTGCCACGCAAGCCGCTGCCTTGCTGCCAAGTGCCGAAAATAAAACTCCGCAAAACGACTTCGATAGTAATTGCCCGAACATAAGAACAATACCGTGGGGAGCATGATGGTTCCGTTCAACGCAAAGGTGCAATCATAAGGCTCAAGATGTTCCTTGACCGTCGCTGCGACCCCTCCGCCAGGCGACCGCCGTCGGACTTATTGTGACCCATCGGCCGCCAACGTCGCAAGCCGAGGTTGACCAGGTTGCTCCGCCGACGTATACAAGACAGGCGCCGAACCCCCCTCGATCGGACGTGCGGTTACAAGGGTGCGGTTTGGCTGCGGCCTAGCAAGAGGACGAGCAATGCAAAAGCTGGTGCAAGGAATCCATCATTTCAAGAACACCGTGTTCCGGCCCCACGAAAAGTTCTTCGAATTGCTCGCCGACGGGCAGCACCCGTTGGCCCTGTTCATTACCTGTTCCGACTCCCGCATCGATCCCAGCCTGCTAACGCAAACGCAACCGGGGGAATTGTTCATCATGCGAAACGCCGGAAATATCGTCCCCTCGCATGGTGCGATGCACGGTGGAGAGGCTGCGACAATCGAATATGCCGTCAGCGTGCTGGGAGTAAGCGATATCGTAATCTGCGGACACTCGCACTGCGGTGCCATGCAGGCTATCTTGGATCCGCCGTCCACCGAAGGCTTGCCCGCCGTTCGTTCCTGGCTGGGACACGCTGAGGCCACGTCGCGAATCATGAAGGAAAACTACAAACATGTCGTCGATCCGGCCGCTCGCCTTACTGCCACCATCGAAGAAAACGTCCTCGTCCAGCTCGAAAACCTCCGTACGCATCCGTCCGTTGCGGCCGCGCTGGCCCGCGAAAGCGTGAAACTGCACGGCTGGGTCTACAAGATCGAAACCGGACAGGTCTTCGCTTTTGATCCGGCGACTGAACAGTTCCTTCCAGTGGAAGAAACGTCGGGAAATGCAATGCCAGCCGGTCCCACGCATTTGATCTGACGTCTTCGTCTTTTCCTGCATCGTCGGCAA
Source organism: Planctomycetales bacterium (assembly GCA_020426865.1). Taxonomy (GTDB): domain Bacteria; phylum Planctomycetota; class Planctomycetia; order Pirellulales; family Pirellulaceae; genus JAGQPD01. Next base: position 79 of record JAGQPD010000910.1, on the reverse strand, counting down.
ACTCAGTGATAGCACAGCGCCGATTTCCCCGTCGGCACCGTGATCGCTTTGAACTGTATCGGGCGATTCTGGCGATACC
>JAGQPD010000909.1 GCA_020426865.1 Planctomycetales bacterium | reverse complement strand
CCTGCTCCGGTAATCCATTCGGTTCCGAACTCGATTTCCCACTCGCCGCGACTCGTGTCCGGATTGGCTTCGCGGATGTTGAAGAATTCATCTACGTCGTAGATCTCGATTTCTCGGTCATCTCCGGCGGTCGGCCGGGGGGGCCTCTCAAGGCTCAGGGGACCTGCCACGTCAGCCGATTCGAGACGCGGATCATTGAGCGTCCGCGAGCGGCTCTCTTCAGCCGATTGGCGACCGTCTTCCGGCGGAGTGGAACGGTCACTCCGCTGAGAACCAGCGGAAACCTGCCCGAAGGCCGGCGTCGACAAAGTCGTCACTAGGAGCATAGTACCTATACTGATACGAGTACGTTGTGTCATGAGTTCCAGTCTCCTGATTGTTGCACGCAACTTCTGTAACTATGTCGGTCAGCATGTTGCGTGTGGCAGTAGTCCGGTGCACGGAACGATTTTCATTCACTGTTTGCACTGATCGTCAATGGGTCCAACTTATCATGGTCATTTCGTTGGGAAGTCCTTTGGCGCAAACCATCCATAGACGGTGGGTAAGACGACGAGCGTAAGCAGCGTCGAGCTTATGAGTCCGCCAATTACGACGGTCGCAAGCGGGCGTTGCACCTCCGCACCCATGCTGGTCGCAATGGCCATAGGTACGAAGCCGAGTGAGGCCACTAGCGCAGTCATCAGTACGGGGCGAAGGCGTGTCACGCTTCCGTGCCTGATGGCCCGATGCATCGGCGTTCCATTCGAAATCAGATCTCTTATGAAGCTCACCATGACCAGTCCATTCAGGACCGCAACTCCGCTAAGCGCGATGAATCCAACGCCGGCGGTTATTGAGAATGGCATGCCACGTAGCCAAAGGGATAAGACGCCGCCGGTGAGCGCCAACGGAACGGTGAGGAACACAAGCATGGCGAGTCGAAGGGAGCCAAAGGTCGAAAACAGCATGATGAAGATCAGAAAGAGCGCGACCGGAACAACGACGGCTAATCGCCGCCTCGCACCGAGTAGATTCTCAAATTGTCCGCCCCAGCGGAGCCAATAGCCGCTCGGTAGTTGCAGGTTCTCTTCGATTCGCTTTTGCGCGTCGGCAACGAAGGTGCCGATGTCTCGCCCGCGCGTGTTGCAGGTCACAACGATGCGGCGTTTTCCGTTTTCGCGATTGATCATGTTGGGGCCTTCGCGCCGCTCGATGTGGGCAACCGCCGAAAGCGGTACAAATCCTGCGTGCCCCGTTCGCTCCTGTGTATCAAGTGACGATCCCACTGGAACTCGCGGAATGACTTGATCAGTCGCACCCTCCGGCAATGGAATCAGGAGTCGCTTGACTTCACTGATATCGCCGCGGATGTTTTCGGGTAACCGCACAATCAACGAGAAACGGGCGTCCGCTTCAAAGACATCACCTGCTGAGGCTCCTCCCAGCGCCGCTTGAACTACTGCTTGAACATCGGAGACGTTGAGCCCGAAGCGGGCTATGGCTTGACGGTCGATGTCGATTTCGAGGATCGGCAGACCAGTCGCTTGTTCCACGCGAACATTCCAAGCCCCATGTACGCGTTCTAATAACTCAGCGACCTGTCGCGCTTGCTGCAAAAGCACGGACAGATCATCGCCAAATACCTTCACAGCAAGTTCCGACCGAACGCCGGCAACCAGTTCATTGACGCGAAGCTCAATTGGCTGAGAAAACTCATAGCTGTCACCTGGCATATCGTCGAGAGCGTCTTCGATCTCAAGTGCTAACTCCTCGTAAGTAGCCGCCCGCTTCCATTGCTCGCGGGGCTTAAGCATGATGACTGTATCGGCTGTGTTGGGGCCCATCGGGTCCATCGCAATCTCCGACGTGCCCAGCCGAGCAGTCACGAGTTCTACCTCATCGGGGAATTGCTCGACCAACAATCGTTCCAGACGACACTGCATCGCCACACTGGTAGTCACTGCCACGCTCGGAATTCGGCGGACCTCCATGGCGAAGGCGCCTTCTCGAAGTTTTGGTACGAATTCGCTACC
>JAGQPD010000908.1 GCA_020426865.1 Planctomycetales bacterium | reverse complement strand
CGTTCCAATCTTGTGACACTTGCCCCCGCGCGCTGGGCAACATCCGCCATGCGACCACCAAACACGCCGTTAACGCAAACCACCATCGCATCCCCCGGCTCGATCAGGTTTGCGACGGTCGCTTCCATGCCTGCCGATCCGGTCGCACTGATCGCCATGGTCATGCGATTGTCCGTGCGAAACACCGTTCGCAACATATCCTGAAGGTCATTCATGATCTGCAAGTAATACGGATCCAAATGGCCGACGGTATTTCGCCCCATTGCCTGCAGTACGCGGGGATGAATATCGCTGGGTCCTGGCCCCATCAACACGCGTATCGGCGGATTAAGTGGCGGTGCAACATTTGTCATCGTGAAAACCTCTACCTGGCTATCGATACGGTGTCGTGCTATCGTCCGGCGCAATCTGACGAGCCAATTGGCTAATCTGTTTAAACTCCGGACTGCCAGCCGCACCACACCACTCGAACATTGTCATTTCAGTGGTCACCAAAGTGACACCTGAAGCCTCCATACGTCGCAAGGCAAAATCATAGTCCGTCACAAATCGGCTTCCGACGGCGTCGACCGACACGAAAACCTCAAATCCATCCTGTACCATGTCGAGCGCGGTTTGCAGCACGCAAACATGCGCTTCGATGCCACACAGCAGGACCTTCCGTCGTTGGTTGTTGGCGAATCGCTCGAGCACCTCATGGCAGACCGCGGCACTAAACGCCAATTTCGCAGGCACACTCGCATTTCCCATCCATTGTATGATTTCGGGAATCGTTTGCCCCAGCCCTTGCGGATACTGCTCCGTCGCGCCAACCGGAATCCCGAGCGTTATTGCTGCCTGAAGCAATCGACAAACGTTCCACTCGACCCGTTTATGATGCCAGATGTGCGGCAACAACTTCTGCTGCATGTCAATCACGAGTAATGCCGTATCATCACGCGACATCAACAGTGGATTGGCGCTTCGATTCTCATTTCGTTCGTTTTGCGGCGTAGTATTCATGCAGGAGAAGATACCGCAACTCTGCTTTCAAAGGAAGTCGCCTTCCGTCTTCGCGCATCACTGCCAGTGCGGATTCGACGATTCGGCAACTATGGGTTACCGGGGTTTCAGGACGTCAGCGGCGGCAAGCTGCGAAAACAGCGTGCAGCGCAAGGCGGCTACGACGGGACCAACGGTCGAGCGGAATCGACGGTGGCTCGCAACAACCGCAAGCCGTTGGCGACGACCAGTAGCCTCACACCGACGTCGGCGGCGACGGCCATCCACATCGTCGCCAGCCCGACGGTGGCCAGCGTCAGTACCGCGAATTTTACGACTAGTGACGTCCCGACATTTTGCCAGAGAACTGTCCGAGTCTGTTTGCCTAACGACAGCAAGTCCCCCACGCGGCGCAGGTCGGAACTGATCGACACGACATCCGCCGACTCTAGCGCCGTATCGCTGGCCTGCCCGATGGCTATACCAATTCGAGCCGTAGCCAACGCCGGCGCATCATTGACACCGTCGCCGATCATCGCGAGTTCCGGCGAGGTGGCCACGATCTGTTGCGTGAGTCTCATCTTATCTTCAGGCAATAGCTGTGAGTGGACCTCATCGATGCCTACCTGTTTGGCAAACGCCATTGCCGTATCCATGCGATCACCGGTCAACATCACGACCCGCTTGACGCCCAATTGCCTCCAACGGACGATCGCTTCCTTAGCGTGTGGGTGTAGGGTGTCTGCCAATCGGATACACCCACATACTCGGCCACCAGCGGCAACCCATACGCTCGACTTTCTGTCGTCTGGCGAAGGATTGCTCGCCGGAATCATGTGCACATCCCGAAAATCGCAGCCCGATTCCTCGAGGAACCGGCGGCTTCCGACTACCACGTCCGCACCCACGGCTTTCGCGGTGACGCCCATTCCCCGGTAGCTCTGAAAGCCCTCGATCTCGGGAATCGACAGTTGTCGATCTCGCGCAGCCCGTACAATCGCCCTCGCCAATGGGTGTTCGCTATGATGTTCCAGGGCAGCCGCTATCGTCAGCACTCGATTTTCCGTCGCAGTTCCGAACACCTCAACGTGCGACACATTCATGGCTGCCAACGTGAGTGTGCCAGTCTTGTCCACGGCAATGGCGTCGATTCCGGCTGCCGCCTCAAGGTACTCGCCCCCTTTGACGAACAACCCACACTGTGCCGCCCGCGCAAGGCCGCAAACGATAGTGACAGGCGTGGAAATCACCAGGGCACATGGGCATCCTGTCACGAGAATCACCAGGGCGCGACGTATCCAGTGAGGAAACTGGGTAGCCCAGTCGTCGCGCCCCTGCCCTAGCATCCACAATGGAACAAAAATCGCGATCCCTACTGCCAGCGTGACGATCGCAGGCGTGTAGAATCGAGCGAAGCGGTCGACAAACCGCTCCGTTTTTGCTCGCGACTGATGTGCCAATTCAACGAGCCGTCCCACGTGCGACACCACGGACTGGCTGACAGGGGTTGACACGCGAATCATCAGTGAACTCTCGCCGTTTAAGCAACCGGCAAAGACAGTATCGCCGACGACAACATCAACCGGGACACTTTCGCCTGTGACTGAAGCAGTGTCAACATCGGAGTCGCCTTCGACAACCACGCCGTCGGCCGGTATTCGTTCGCCAGGCCGCACTAACAAGAGGTCTCCCACGCTCAACTGTGACACGTCGACGTCTTCTATTTGCCGTCCATGCATTCGATCAAGGCCACGTCGGCAAGTGATGTCACTATCGCGCTGGTGCTGTTCCGACTGCGGCACGTCGCTCGTCTCGCATCGAGCTGCCTCCTCATCGCCCTGGTTGGGGTCGCCTGAATGCTCTTGCTCGTGCCCGTGGTTGCAACAACTCCGACTCGGCAATCGATGAGCGACCGTCGGTGTCAATTCGACCAAGCTTTGGATCGCTCGACGCGCTCGCCCGGTACTGATTCGCTCCAACCATATCGAGATGGAAAACAGAAACATGGCCGTACCCGCCTCATGCCAATCCCCAAGGGCAATGGCGCCAATCGCAGCGATGGTCATCAACGCATTCATATCCAGATGGCGCAACCGCGCGGCCCGCCAACCGGCCTCTGCGACTCTCCAGCCACATACAAGTGCCGCCACCAGACTTGCCCACGCCGCGGATTGGTACGCTCCACGTAACCACAACATGAATCCCAAGCTCAACAAGATCGCGCCGATCATGCCAGGCAGTGGAGCTGAACGCAAGATCTGCGACACCGATTCGAATTGACCGCCTCCGGCATCCGTCGACGATTCTCCCGCTTCGGGACGTCGTACAGCGGGAAATCCTATCTCTCGCAGCCGCTGCTCAATGCGTCCGCGATCAACCTGTGTGGGGTCAAGCGAAACAAGCAACTGTCGCTCCAAATAATTCGCGGCCAAATCACGAATACCCGGAGTGCCCTTTAATCCACGTTGGATCAAACTAAACTCTTCGGAGCAGTCCATCGAAGGGATCGAAAACACCTCGTTGACCGGTGGGGTATTCGACAAGACCGATTCCTTAGGTATTCATAGGTAGGGTTGAGCAATTGGGCTATGGGTATTATAGGTCGCATCGCGAATGATAGCAGCGCCAATAAAAACCCCTATCACGACTGGAAGTTTTCGACCACAATAATTACGAACGGCGTCATAAGATTAAGTGAGGTTATTGTCGACATGCAGATTCGTGCAACAACAATCTTGACGGTCCGCCACAACGGCCGAGTCGCCATCGGTGGGGACGGCCAGGTGACTTTGGACACATCGGTGATCAAGTCCGACGCGACGAAGATTCGATCGCTGCTGGACGGCCGAGTGCTGTGCGGCTTCGCCGGCAGTGGAGCCGATGCGTTTGCGTTACTGGAACGATTCGAGGCGAAGCTGAAGGATTACCCAGGAAACGTGCCACGCGCGGCGACGGAATTGGCCAAGGAGTGGCGATTGGATCGGGCGCTTCGCCGGCTGCAGGCATTGCTGGCTGTTGTAAGTCCGCAACACACGTTGCTCGTCAGCGGCACCGGAGACGTCATCCAGCCAACGGACGGGATACTCGGCATCGGCTCCGGCGGTAATTACGCGATTGCAGCCGCTAGGGCACTTGTTCGTCACAGCCAATTGGATGCGAAACAAATCGTACAGACGGCGTTGGCAATCGCGGCCGATATCGACATCTACACGAATTCCAATATCGTCGTGGAGGAACTTGCATGCGAGACCTAAGTGTTCTATCGACAGCATCCGTTCCGACAACTGAATTGACGCCGAAGCAGATCGTAACCGAGCTGGATCGATACATCGTCGGCCAGGCCGAAGCAAAACGGGCAGTGGCGATTGCGATACGCAATCGTTGGCGCCGCCAACAATTGTCGGACGACATGCGACAGGAGGTGGCGCCGAAAAACATCCTGATGATGGGCCCGACGGGCGTCGGAAAGACCGAGATCGCACGGCGATTGGCCAAACTCACCGGTGCGCCGTTCATTAAGGTTGAGGCTACGAAGTACACGGAGGTCGGGTATTACGGCCGCGATGTCGAGAGCATGGTCCGCGAACTAGTCGAGAATGCGATTGGTATTGTGCGCGCCAAGGAACTGAAGAACGTTGAACATGAGGCGGAACAACGAGTCGAAGAGCGACTGTTGGATTTGTTGGCGCCACCTCCCACCACGGTGGATGTAGGAAGCGACGCTGTCAACTCGGTGGACCACTACCAGCGGACCCGCGAACGGATGCGCACAATGCTCCGCGAAGGGTTAATGGACGAACGCAGCGTGGAATTGAATGTCGAACAAAAAGCCACCCCGGTGGTCTTCAGCGGCGGCGGCTTGGAACATATGGATGTTGATATCCAGGGCATGTTCGAGAAGATCATGCCCAAATCGAGCGTCCGTCGCGAGATGACGGTCATGGAAGCTCGTCGATTCCTCTTTGACGCCGAATGCGATGCACTGCTCGACCAGGAGAAGGTCAACTCAGCGGCCATCCAGCTGGCAGAAAACATGGGGATAATTTTTTTGGATGAGATTGACAAGGTCGTCGCCAGCGAATCGAAGAGTGCTGATGTTTCGCGCCAAGGAGTGCAGCGAGATCTGTTGCCGATTGTGGAAGGGACGACCGTGCAAACTCGCTATGGCTATGTGAAAACAGACCACGTATTGTTCATCGCGGCCGGTGCATTTCACCGTTCCCAGCCAAGCGATCTGATGCCGGAGCTGCAAGGTCGATTTCCAATTCGTGTGGAACTGCAGGAGTTGACCAAGGAGGATTTCATGCGTATCCTCATCGAACCGCGTTCGTCGCTCACCCGGCAATACCAGGCACTGATGCAAACCGAAGACGTGCAGCTGATCTTTGACGATGATGCGATCGAGGAGCTGGCGGCCTATGCACAGCGAGTCAATCAGACAACGCAGAATATTGGCGCGAGACGTCTGTACACAATACTGGAAAAGGTACTCGAAGACCTTAGCTTTGAGGCGCCGCAGATGGGAATCGGCCAGGTGACGGTCAATGCCGCCTATGTGCGCCAACGGCTTGAGAAGATTGCTCAGGACGAAGACCTCAGCCGCTTCATCCTTTAGGAGTGCCGCGATCGTGGAACGAGAATTCGTTCAATGGCTGATGTCGCGAGTCCCCGCATCGCCCAGCCTACGTCAAGGCATCGGAGACGATGCGGCCGTCCTGGACTTTGGGGATTCACGCCAACTGGTGGTGACGACGGACCTGCTGGCAGATGGTGTGCATTTCGACGCCAGTTCGACCGCTTGGACGCGCATCGGGCATAAGGCGCTGGCGGTCAACCTAAGTGACCTGGCCGCGATGGCCGCTCGTCCCCTCGCCGCGTTCGTCTCCATACTTCTTCCAAACGATCATGCACTGGAAATCGCGCAACGTTTGGTTCTTGGTATGCAACCGCTGGCAACGCGATTTCAAACAACAATTGCTGGCGGCGACACCAACTGCTGGCACGGTAAACTCGTGATTAACGTTACGGCGATCGGCACAAGTCTGGCTGAGGGAGTCTTGAAGCGCAGTACCGGCGGGCCAGGAGATATCGTGCTGGTAACGGGTAGTCTCGGCGGTAGCATACTGGGGAAGCACCTCGATTTTGTCCCGCGAGTCGACGAAGCCATCAAACTTGTCCAGCGACACAATGTTACTACTGGGATGGATACGACGGACGGAATCGTGTTGGACCTCAACCGCATGGCGACCGCGAGCGGATGTGGAGCAGTCCTGCGTTTGAGCGACATTCCGATCGCCGATAGTGCAGTAACACGGTCGGCGGAAAGCGGTCGAATTCCCCTCGAACATGCGCTCTATGACGGCGAGGATTTTGAGTTGTTAGTGGCCGTGCCCCCGGAAGTGGCTCGAACGATTCTGGCCGACGAGGAACTCGGTTTTCCCATCGCAGCGGTTGGCGAATTGGTTATCGACCAAGGTATGTGGCAAATCTCCGTCGATGGATGCCGCCGTCCCCTAGACATTCGAGGGTACGTGCATGGGGAGCTAACCGAATGACGAATGCTTTCCTGTTTGACGCGCGCGATGAATGTGATACGGATCGGTTGGCGGAGGCGTTGGCTACGTGGGTGCCGGACGGCACGACAATCGCATTGCTCGGGCCCCTGGGAGCGGGCAAGACCCGTTTGGTGCGGGGGATCGCAGCGGCGTTGGGCGTTCCCGCCGATGTGGTAATCAGTCCGACCTTCGTTCTTTGCCAAGTGTATGAAGGAAAACGCACATTATGCCACTTGGACGTCTATCGTTTGCGCAACGTGAGCGAATTCATGGAACTTGGTGTTGATGAAATGTTGGACTCCTCTGCGATAACGATCATCGAGTGGGCGGATCGTGTCACGGAGTACTTGCCGACATGCCGGCTCGAAATTTCGATCGAGTTGGTGGACAGTACGACACGACGCTTTGGTGTACGCGCAACTGACCACCAATTGGCTTGCGTGCTAAGTCGGCTTCAAATCCAGATGGCAGCCGGCGAATCTAGCCACCACAATCACAATCTCGACTAGCGGAACGGCTTCTTACGCTTGGCAACTCCGGGTGGCTGCTCTTGTTTTGTTCACAACCGCCGAAAGCGTTAGCACAAATTCACGTTCTTCATCATCGTTAAACGCGTGAAGAATCTAGAAGAACACTCTTGTCCATTAGTTGCCTAATGTTTACACACAGGTGTATATTATAGGCGTTGCATGGCAGAATGTCAGCTGCAACCGTGTGGAATGGTCCTGGACGTTTTAGGGCCAATTGGATTCGATGAAATAGGAGGAAGCGACATGGCATCGGGAGCACGCGCGGATATCTTTGATCCGTTGGAGGCGGGGATGTATCACTGCTGGAACCGTTTTACGCGGTCGATGCGTCTGTTGGGGATTAGTGCGGAGGCAGATGGGATGACGGTCTGCCGCAAGGGGTTTGCGCTGATTCTGCAAAAGACGTTGGCTCGATTGTTCTGCGTGGACATTACGACCTACGCGACGCTGGACGGGCATTTTCACAAGATGATCCGGAATCGGCCGGACTTGCGGCGGGGGCTGAATGACCGCGAAGTGGCGCGGCGGTGGTTGATCTTGATGCGGATCAAGCGGAATGGTTGGTGGGAAGTCGCTGAGCCGACAGAGAAGGAGATTGATGCCGAACTGCGCAGGCCGGTACAGCCGGGGACACGCAAGCCGGGGGCGGGGACAACGCGGCCGCCGCATCCGAATCGAGCGAGTGAATTGCGCGAGCGACTGTGCGACATGTCGTGGCTGATGGGAGTTTTTGAGGAGTGCATTTCGCGGTACGTCAATCGTCTGGACGGGAAGAAGGGGACCTGCTGGGAGGGGCCGTATCAGGCGAAGAAGTTGGA
>JAGQPD010000907.1 GCA_020426865.1 Planctomycetales bacterium | reverse complement strand
GACTTTTGGGAGGATGGTCGGCCGTTTCAAATTGTTGAGTTCGCGTCTAACCGTAGCGACTTCTATTCCGGCAGTGGACAGGTGGTAATACAACTGTCCGATGATGCGGATGCTGGTCGCTTTGTGGCCGCCGACGCCGTGCGCGTCGTTCGTTTTCCATATGCCCAAGCAGCACTCGATCCGACCACCGGTTCGACTGTGAGCCTGACAAATCTCTTAAACGGTTTCGGCAATTCAAACCATTTCAAAGTTGTCATTACGGATTCCAACGGGAACAAACGGACGGATACCGTTGGCGTGTCTGTCGCATTTGGGTTCGGGGAGAGCACGTTCGTTGCAGGCGTCTCGCAGCCAATTGCCGACGTCGTGGTGTCCCCGGAAGCGACTCAGCATGTCGTTGATCTATCGCAAGTCTTCACAATTCCCGGCACACTTGCGGTCGTGTCCAATAACCCGTTGGTGACTACGAGCATTGCGGATGAAATGCTGACGCTCAGTTTCCCGCCAGGTGAGGAGGCGATCATTACTGTCAGCTCGGACGGTTTCACGACCGACACTTTTTCACTCTCGACTGGTGACCCAGCCGCCGCGCCCATCGTGGCCCACCCCATCCCCAATGTGGCATTCACTTTGAACAGGCCTTTCGACATCAATCTGATTGGCCGATATGCCATCACACAGGATGTCACGCTATCCTCCTTGACGCCCTACCTTTCGGACGATGTATCCGCCGAACAGGCCAAACCGCTGCAAATTGTTGGCCGACCTCAATCGGACCCCGGATCGGGATTTGTACCACACTTGCCTGAAACGCTAATTTTGGATGGGACCGGTGGCCCACTCGATCTTCCGTTCAGCTTCGTTCGACCTTCGACGCTGGGCGGTTCGCGGATCCAAGTTGAGGGTAGCGGTATCGCAATCGACCTTGCCAACCGCGATTATCTTGAGAATGTGCCTGTGATTGATCTGCGCGGAGCCGGAGAGAACCGCTTGACGCTGGATGCTCCCGCCGTGCAGCGAGCCGGGCAGAATCGGTTGGTGGTATTGGCGGATTCCGACGACGACGTGCGGATTCTCGACGAAGCATTCTGGACGATCCTGTCGGAATCAGCGACCGATATTGATTTCCCGAATGTTACTTTCACACAGTATTATCGTGATGTCTACGAGGACCTGTTGCAGCCGGTTAGTCTGTGGATATCTAACAGCATTGACGCCGCGACACATCCCGCTGGACCACCATCGCAAAGCCATGCCGCATCCACGCTAACTCGATCCCTGGGCGATTTGCCGGCGACTCAGATTGTTGAGGTAAGTACAAACAGCTCAACGATCGGTCCGGGCCAGACATTCACCGTCGACGTCGCATATCACATCGACGGGGCCACGGCCGGCCGAGTTCCGCCGGGAATGTTGGTCGAGGTTCACTACGATTCGAATTTGGTCAAATTCAATCGTGTTAAAGACGTAACGGGCGCCGCGGATTTCGTTCCATCAATTCTCGCCAACAGCGCCGAGCCAGCGGAATTGATTTCAGACGGAGACCTAAAAACTGATGGCGTCATTGTTCTATCGTGGTCCGAGATTCTCGGAATGGCGGGGCAAAACGATTGGCTGGCCGATGCCGGCACGTCCACTCGGCTGATCACATTGGAGTTTACCGCCGAGCAATATGTCGATGCGGGCGACACAAATATCAACCTGACCGGTGAAAGCGCGGCGGGTTTTCAGCTCGAATTGAAACCGCTCAAGTTGGCTCTCGACCCCAATCATACGGCCGCTGGGTTCCGGCTGACGGAAACGAATGTCACGGTTTCAGAAGCAGGCGATTCGGCAACGTTTTCCGCTGTCTTGACAAGCCGCCCCACAACCAACGTCGTGTTAGATGTCCTTAGCGGCGACACGGGCGAAGCCATTGCGGATCGTTCTTCGTTGACATTTACGCCAGCCAATTGGAACATTGCCCAAACAGTTACGGTGACCGGCGTAAGCGACCAAATCGTGGACGGAACACAAACCACGGCGATCACAGTTTCCGTCAACACGCTCCAGAGCGACAATGCCTTCCATAGTATTCCGACACAGAGTGTGTCCGTCACCATAACGGACGAGGATGTGGCGTCCGATAAACTGGTCCGGCTATCTCTGTCGCTCACCGATATCTTGGGCAACCCGTTGCCCGGCGATCAAGTTACTGTGGGACAAGATTTCAGGCTGAATCTCTATGCGGAAGACTTGCGAGAGACTCCTCAAGGTGTGTTGTCCGCGTATTTGGATATTGCTTATGACAACGCTGCGGCATTTTCCCTGCTCGATTACGAAACACAACGACTCACGCTTTCACGTGACGCCGTTGGCGGCTCGTACGAATTGATGTTTCAAGGTGTCTCGACCGGTGCGATTGAGCTCGGACCCAGTCTCAGCGCGGCGACCGACAACCTGCGAACGGCTCTGGAGAACCATCCTAACATTGGCAGCGGAAATGTCCGTGTTCTTAACACCCCTGGGCTCGAACTGACGGGTCCAAACAGCCGAGTTTTCGAGATTACGTTCGTGAACGAATTGGCGGAAATCGACTTGCCGACACTCTTGGTCGATGCCAGCATGCTGACGACGAACTCCGGGAATCCGCAAGGCTCGGTTACTGTGATTACCAATGGCGGTCAGCAAGACTCAGCTTGGTTTCCGCACGCTTTTGATGGAGGGCCATACTATCGTTTGGGTTCTCACGTTGGCGAGGATGGTGATCGCGATCCCAATACGGGAGAGATCCTCGACCCGAATGTCTTCAGCGAAGTTGGCAGCTTTTCCGATCTGATTTCATTTCCGCTGGGGGAAGAGCAGCAACCGCATTTAGTTTTCAGCGTCGATCTTCGCGCTCGGCAAGCCGGCACGATCAACTTCGCGGGCAATCCAGCGGACCGCCCCGTTCAATCCCCAATTGTATTGCTTGGTCAGCTCGATGCCGTCCCGACCACACAGGTCATGTATGGCACGGCCGCGGTTCAGATTGTCGCCGATACCGATTCGCCAATCACTCTGCCCGCGGGTGAAACGACGGTGACGAACGAAGGTGGTACGGTCTTTGTACGCAGTGGCGAAGCGGTCTTATTTCAACGGCTTCGCACGGAAGTGAGCGAGCTACGGTTTGTTGGTGGGGATGGTAATGAGATATTGGCGGTTGGCGATTTGGGGCTGCACAACGGACAAGCGATCGACATAACTTTCGATGGCCAAGCTGGTACGGATACGTTTCGCTTACTCGACTCGGCACAAACATTGGATCTAACCAGTTTGCCCAGCGACGGCATTGTGAATGTGGAGATCTTTGATGTCGTGGGCAGCGGTCAGAACGAGCTCATACTGGACGCGGCGACCGTGCGGTTGTTGGCGCCCGATTCCAAACGGCTGTTGGTCCGCGTTAAGTCGGGCGAT
>JAGQPD010000906.1 GCA_020426865.1 Planctomycetales bacterium | reverse complement strand
GTTTATCTCGCCACGTTCGCCGCGAGCGATCTACTTCAACGACGACACTTATGTCGGTTGGGTGCAGGGTAGCTCGTTAATGGAAATTTCGACGAACGATCCCAAACTCGGTGCGGCTTTCTACACTGTTCGGATGTCCCCGAGCAAACCGCGGTTTCAACGGCAGCTCTACAATTGCTTGGCTTGTCACGCGACAACCATGACGCAAGGCGTTCCCGGCCATACCGTTCGCAGTGTCATGCCGAAACCTGACGGGACGATGGATGTGCAGCGAAAATCGTACGTAACGGACCACACGAGTCCGCTTTCCGAGCGTTGGGGCGGTTGGTTTGTGACAGGACAACAGGGCGACATGGATCACTTGGGCAACGCATTCTTGCGCGGAAACGAACTTGCCACGTTCGTTCAGAACAATCGGCCTGACTTGCGGCACGAGTTGTACACCGACGATTGGCTAACTCCACACAGCGATATTGTGGCACTGATGGTGCTAGAGCATCAGACGCAAATGCAAAATACGTTCACCGTTGCCAACTTCTCTGTTCGCCGACGCATGTACGAATCGGAACAGGCAACGCAGCGACAAGACGCGGTATCTAAAGATGAACTCGAATACGCTATCGACCAAGCCGCCAAGAAGGTCGTCGACTACATGCTGTTCGTAAACGAAGCACCGATCACATCGGAAGTTAAGTCATCTACGACGTTTGAAACGGATTTCACAGCGCGCGGTCCCACCGATTCTTCAGGTCGTTCTCTAAGAGACTTCAATCTCCGCGACCGATTGTTCGAGTACCCGTGCAGCTATTTGATCTACTCTCCGGCGTTCGACTCGCTCGAACCGCGACTTCGCCAAGCGATCTATTGGCAACTGTGGCGTGTACTCGCGGAGAACGTCAAGTCGGACGAGTACGCTCATTTGTCATCCAACTCACGTCGCGTGATCCTCGAAATCTTGCAAACCACGAAGAGCGGGCTACCCGATTACTGGAACGAGGACGACAATGCGAAGGAAGGTTCACAGCAAAAATAGGAACTCGCCGAATACGCAAACCCATAAGTCGCTTTTCGCATTCATCTTCCTTTCGGACGTCTATGGGGACGCGACTGAGCCGGCGTTTTGCCCACCAGCGGTCCCGTTGGTTGCCTGTGATCCATATTTTGGTATATGGTCGCAGGCGGACGATTTGGTGAAAAGTACCACAGCTGGACGGGAAAGATACACCGCGTGGCAGCCGACGTCCGAGTTGCTGCCGCCATGCCGAAGCTGAGGGCATGACCATTTTTAGGCGTCCTTCGAGGGCCAGAAAAGGCAACCGATGACAGGCATCGAATTACCCAATTTAGAGACATTCTCTTACGTTGCGGAAGCTGGCAGTTTCACCGCAGCAGCAGAGAGTCTGGGTATCAGTCAGGCGGCCGTCAGCCAACGCATCTCGTTGCTCGAAAAAGACCTAGGGACCGCAGTCTTTGACCGACGCGCAGGTAGGATTCAACTGACCGACGCCGGTCAACGGCTGTATGAATACGCACAAAAAATTCTGCAACTGCACGAGAAGGCTCGTAGCGAACTAGTCGGCTTTTCTCCCGATGCTGGTGGCGAATTGGCATTAGCCGCCAGTTCCGTCCCTGGTGAGCACTTATTGCCCGCGGTTCTGGCCGAGTTCCGACAGAAGTTTCCAGATGTGCATGTGCGGGCAACGGTGACCGACAGCGATTCCGTCTTCAAGGACCTGGAGCATGGCGAGGCAGTGTTGGGGCTGGTGGGGCGTAAGTCTGACGACTCTCATCTGGAATATCGACCGTTGGCAACAGACCACTTGGTGTTGATTATCAGCCCGGAGCATGACATGGGACGTCATGGCTCGATATGTTTGGAACAGCTCCAACAGCTGCCCTTAGTGCTTCGTGAATTTTGGGGCGGCATATGGTTAGG
>JAGQPD010000905.1 GCA_020426865.1 Planctomycetales bacterium | reverse complement strand
CGAGACGCCTGGCGACGTGCAAGAAATCTTGGATGCACTGGGGCGTCAACTGTTTTGCAGTGGATATGACGCGCAGCGTGGCATCGTGGTTGGCAATCCACAGAAAGAACGCTTACGAGCGGGGGTAGCCGATATTACCGACGCACGCCGGCAGAATGCGGACATTCGCTTTTTTGCTGAAGCGAACCCAGGTCACGCCGAAGGTGACGAGCTATGTTGCCTTGCGCGGTTGGACGTGGAGAATTTCACGCGAGCAGGAATTCGCTTGTTGGATCCAAAATATCGGCCAGGGCCAGTGAGTAGCGCGCGTTGTTGAACACGGCATACTGGTTGAATACTGCTTGGATGGCCACGTGTGCGGCTGAAGCTCGGCGTTTCGATCGCGCCACGATGCGTGTAGGGACAGAACAGGAGCGATTGCTAAATTGTATCGTGCGGGCCAATCGCGATTGCTGGTACGGCAAACAATTTGACTTTGCAAAACTCAGGTCGGTTGAGGATTTCCAGCGGGCGGTACCGGTGTGCCGGTATGACGACTTGCGCTCGCCGCTGGAACGCATCGCGTCGGGCGAGGGACGTGTCCTTACTGGCCGGCCCGTTACGTTGTTCGAGCCGACGGGCGGCACAGCCGGTGGTGAGAAGCTGATTCCGTACACACACGCATTGCGGCGACAGTTTCAGCGGGCTGTGTCGACATGGGTCTACGATGTGATGAAATATATTCCCGCTGTCCGGCAGGGACCGGCGTATTGGTCGATCTCGCCGCCACCGCTACGAGCGAAGCGTACCAGCGGCGGAATTCCAATTGGCTTTCAAGAGGATCGCGACTATCTCGCATCTTGGCAACGGTGGACGGTTGCGCAATTGCTCGTAGCACCCCCAATCCTGCGAACCATGAGCCACATCGAGAACGCTCGCTATCTCACATTGCTCGCAATGTTGGCCGAACCGCGACTGGCACTGATTTCGGTGTGGAGCCCGACCTTCTTGACGACGCTGCTGGAAGATCTCCCGCGGTACTCGCCTCGCTTGTGTGACGACCTTCATGATGGAAAGGTACGATTGCCGCGGACTGATGGGGAGGTTGATGTCTCTCAAGTCAGAATCGCTCGCAACATGGAAAGGGCAGATGCGTTGCGAGGGCTAACGGTGGATGCTGATGATCCAGGTGGATGGTTACCATCGGTATGGCCGCAACTTGCGCTGGTCAGCTGTTGGGCAGACGCCTCGTCAGCAACGTTCGTGCCACGACTGAGACAGCTACTACCACACGCACGGATCCAACCCAAGGGATTGCTTGCAACCGAGGGCATTGTCTCATTTCCCTTGACCGCCGCAGGTGGTTGTGTACTTGCCGTGCGTTCGCATTTCTTCGAGTTCCTGGAGGTGGACGAGTACGAAGAAACAAAAGTCTCCGCAGCACCGCGGTTGGCAGAGCAATTAGAGACCAATCGCCGTTATCGTGTGATTCTAACAACAGGCGGTGGATTATATCGATACGATATTGGAGATGTCATCGAAGTCGTCGGCCAATATCGCCAATGTCCGATCGTTCGATTCATTGGCCGCACCGCCCTGGTCTCCGATTTGGTGGGGGAAAAACTGCATGAAACGCACGTGCGCGAGTCGATCGAAAGGGCCTGCCGAGATTGTCGGATCTCCGCCGTGTTTGCGATGTTGGCACCTGTAATGAACCACTCTCCCGGATACTGCCTGTATTTGGAGGCCGAGCATCCGCTTGATTCGGAGCGGTCGTTGGCATTGGAACAACAACTGGACGAATTGCTGTCGATCAATCCACAGTATCGAATCGCTGTCGAATCGCGGCAACTGCTACCCGTTACCGTGCGACTGACACGCAAAGGGGCCGCTCAGCGATACCAGCAGCGGCGAATGGAACAAGGGCAGCGGTTGGGAGATATTAAATTCATGGCGCTTGATGGGAAAGCGGATTGGAGCGGATTGGAGTAAAGGGTTAGGTGCTTTACCCTCCAAAGGTACTTAATCCGTCACGCCCCTGTGCTACATCGCCTGCTCTTACCCGGGAAAAGTAGGCAGGATGATAGAGGGCAGGACGATATCCGGCGACACATACCTGAGGAGGGCTGCGCGTCTGATCCCACGCAGCCCTCACAGGCGAGCTAAGTGTATTGTTGTAGAGTAGCTTCGGCCCACTGCTTTTCGTTGGCATTGAGATGCGAAGGGACATCGCTGAAATAGTCGATGCGCCGCGCGAAACGACCGCGATCGTAAGCCGTGGTAAACACTTCGGCCAGGTCGATAATAATGTCACTGTCGGGACGACGCAGCGGTACCGGCAATGCCTGCTTCGTACTGATCCGGTAGTTTGTCTGCAATCGCTTCTCGCCAGTAGTTGATAAATGTCGCGTGGAAATCGGGCCAGAAGACGGCATCTTCCAAGAAGGGGTCGATACCTGGAAACGGGCTTGGCATTTCGATACCTGTCGAGGTGGTGCCGGGCGTTCAAAATGGCTGTTAGTAATTATAGCCAATCGGTGCGCCATTGCGAATTGGCATTGCGAATTGGAACCCCTAGAAACGTTGGGCGACATCTTCAGCCGGATGGGCATTGCGAATTGGCCGTTGTCGACTGGCGGTCCTGGATCAATCTCATACCGAGCGAGCGGGCGAACGTCATGGCACTGGCGGTGCCGGAGGCCACAACCACTCCGAACAGAACGGTACCACCGGCGACATAGGGATAAATGTCGACAGGTGGGCGGCCGATCCCGGGAATCAAGAAAAAAATTTCGCACAAGACAAATGGCGTAACGACCACGGCGATCACTGCCGCGATCAGCCATGCCCGTCGGGTTGGCAGATCGGAGAGGATTCCGTATACCATCGCCAGTCCAATGGCGGCAATAAATGCCCCTAAAGTCAGCAGGAATACCGCTAATCCGATGGCTTCGCCGACGCCAATTGAAAAGCGGCCACTCCAATCCGCTGCACTCAGCGCGAAACGCGCGATTGCCAACAGCGCGGCGACGGCTGCGGTAAACAGCAGGATGTATCCGATGGAGATTTGTTCTCGTGCCGGTGAATATTGCGGATCGTGTCTCCGACCGATGCGTGCACGAGACAACCGGCGGGCAATCCACAAAGGCAATGTCGTCCAGAAAAACAGCCCGATACAAAGACATCCGGTGAACAGTATGACCTCCACGGGCGGCACCCATTCCATCAGGCTGACGGCCGAAAACCATGCCAGGACGGTCGATAGAACAAAGCCACAACTGACAGGAATTCGGACGACCAACGGACTGGAGCCGAGCGTCATCCAAACGGCCACCACCAAAGCCTGCGCGGCAAGGACACCCAGGAACGCTTGCGAGACCAGGAACATCCAATTCTTCTCAGCGCCCTGGAACATGCCAAGGATGAGCAACGAGAGAATGAAATTGACGACAAAGGACACCGCGCAGGATACGGCGATCGCTACCCATTGGGTTTTTACAGAGGGAGCAGGGACGTCTTGAACGTGGTCCGTCATTTGGATGCTTCCGGATGTCCCACTTCCGAGTGTTGCTGGAGGAGTCGTGCAATCTCCTCGCGCTGCCGTCCGGTTATTTTACGCAGGGGCTCGGGATAATCAAAACAAACTCGAGCTGACTGGCCGGCAAAATGATCGTCGAGTATTTCGAACAGATCTGGCGTGACCAGTGCCGGATGTTCGACACCGCAGGCTCGGCTCAATTGCAGCAGTTCTCTTCGAAGTGCGACAACATAGTTGGCCAGGCGGTGCGATTTGCTGGCGGGATCCAGGCCACTCATCAGCCACTTGTTTTGCGTTGCGATGCCGGTTGGGCAATGCCCGGTATGGCATCGTTGAGCTTGGATGCAGCCGATGGCGAGCATTGCTTCGCGGCCGACGTTGATCATGTCGCATCCCAAAGCAAAGGCGAGCAGTCCTGTTTCGGGAAAGCCGAGTTTTCCTGAACCGATGAAGACAACATCTTGTTCCAGGCCATTGGCGGCGAAGATCTTGTAGATGCGGCTGATTGCGACCTTGAATGGCAACGCCACGTGATCGGAAAACACGAGCGGAGCTGCGCCGGTCCCTCCTTCCCCGCCGTCGATGGTGATGAAATCGACTCGGCGATCCGATTTGGCCATGGTTGTTGCTAACTCGTGCCAGAACTCCAGTTGTCCAACTGCCGATTTGATGCCGACCGGAAGTCCCGATTCCGCTGCCAGATTCTCGACGAAGTCGAGCAAACCGTCGACGTTGTTAAACGCACTATGAGACGCCGGGCTGGCACAGTCTTTCCTGACCGGGATGCCACGGATCTTGGCGATTTCCGGGGTCACTTTAGCGGCGGGGAGTAGTCCGCCACGTCCGGGCTTAGCACCTTGACTAAGCTTAACCTCGATTGCGCGAATGGGGTTGGCTGCTACCACATCGCGAAAACGCTGCAGATCAAAATGGCCTTCGGCGTTGCGACATCCGAAGTAGCCGGTACC
>JAGQPD010000904.1 GCA_020426865.1 Planctomycetales bacterium | reverse complement strand
CACCGTGCCATGATGGAACCACGCATATTGGGGGGGCACCTGCAAACTGGAATAATCTTCCCAAATGGCACTTGCCAACAAGAATCGAGACGCTAGACTAGAGCCATCCGTGGGAAATCAGCCCAATACTTCTGCTAGAATGGAATAGCCGTGGGTTTTAATCCCCAAACCGACGCTTACCAAAGAATTAGCCGCAGAACAGGTGGTCGCCACGCAGCGACCAACGACCATGCCGCCATCGCAATTGATTCTGGGCGAATATTCGCGGACGCTGGACGAGCGTCATCGGTTGTCGATCCCCAGCGAGATGGCGGAATTGCTGGTGGCCGACGACGGGTTGTGCGTATTGGCCAAGCAGCGGCCTGGGGCGTTGAGCCTCTGGAGCCGCACGCGGTGGGGCAACCAGATCGACGCCGCCGTCGAGATCGTCAACTGCAAACTGGCAACGCATCGACTCGAGAATCGCATCCCGCAACTACAGGAGTTCGGTCGATTGCTTTCCACACGGCACAGCGAAGTGTCTCTGGCCGGTCGATCGCGGTTGGTCATTCCCGAATCGTTTCGCGGCTTTCTCGGCGTCGAACCGGGAGGCGACGTAGTTCTGGTAGGAGCCTCCGTGTGCATTGAACTATGGAATCCCGCCCAGTGGCTGCAATATCAGCACGAAAAAATGGATAACTTCGATACGCTACTCGATCTATTGGTGAGCTAGGCAAAGCACTTCAAGGCAAAGTACTTCAGTCGTGTCCGGAAAGGGCCAGGTACCTTTTTGTTTTTCGCCTCGTATGTCGTCATGCGGGGATGCAAGTCACCACGGAGGGAGCCGACGGCATGGAAGCCGATTTTTTCCTCTCCGGACACGACCCTTTTCTCTGCTACCCGTTTGGGTAACGGCACAGCGATCACTCCCCCCGCAAATTGGGGAGTCTAGGAAAGCTGAGCTTGACCCAGTCACACCGAATTCGTTACAAAAGTCCAACTTGGGGCGCGCCGCGCCGACGGACCGAGCGTGAGGAGAAGACAACCATGGAAATGAATCAGATGACGTGCCAAAGAGGCTTGAAAATTGCAGTGTTCAACAACTTCGTACCCGTGCTGCTCGCCGCTTTCTGCATGGGTTCGGCCACGACCAATGCCATCGCCGGCTATGTCGATTTTTCGTCACAAACGGCGGGGGCCCCGGAGTGGAATGTGCCCTGCCCCGAATGCGGTGGGACGATTAATGTTCAATTCGAGACGACGATGCCCGCCGTGGAAGGGCGCTCGCAATGGAATAAGAACACGATCGAGCACACCAATCCCGCCTTCGCTGCACTGTATGGTGCCGCCGGTTCGTATATCAGCTTCGCACGTCCCGAACCGGTGGGAGCCGGTGGAACGACGTTCGCCAATCTGGTGTTCCCCAACCCGCTCCCCTTGGGCAGCACATTGATTGTGCTGGACATTGATGCCCGGCAAGAGCACATGCAGTTGCTGTCGGACAAGGCCCCGCTGGGACCGCCCACAACGATCGAATCCAAAGACGGACAGAACAGTGTATTGGCGTTATGGGACGACGCGGCGGACGAGCAGCGATTGATTGCGACGGCGTCCGGCGACAACAAGGAGGAGGCATACGTCTGGGATGTCTCGGGGATTACTCGGTTACACGTCGAGTACGAAACGGATGCAGGAGCGGGACACGTTGGGCTGATTGTGACCCCCGAACCAACCACGCTAACGCTTGGGTGGATCGCATTTTTGGCGGGCCTGCGGCTTCGTCGCGCCTAGTAGTGCCCGGTACCACCTAGCAGCAAGCCGACCTAGCCCGCCATGACGCGATTGGTAGCATCCAGTTCCTTCAGGTAAACGGCCAGGGCCGATTCGAATGTCTGCGGTGAAATCTGCCACACCGGCTTTTCGTCGGTGTGCAGGTTGCAATGTGTCACGAGCGTCCGATAAAGGAACTTGAACAAATGCCGGGGGACCCGCAGCCGGCGAAACGCATCGATCAGTTGTTGTTCGCTAACAGTCGGCTCGAACAACTGACGCAGTTTCGGCTTCGCGTTACCCACGCTGCAAAATGACATCCGCGTGTTGGCCAGATCATAGAGTGCCTCGCCAGACCATTCCAATGAAGGTACGAGATTTTGTTTGTCGAGTCGCGCACGTTGGTAGAAGTCACGCCCTTCGCGATCGATGAATTGCAGCAGTTCCACGGGAAGCATGAATTTGATGCCCACACCCGGCTGGCGCAGAAACTTGTTGTCCAGCATCGGCCAAAGCAGGGCCTTCATCAATTCAGGCGAGCCGTTGACCAGGTGCGGTTCATCGATGCGATCAACGAGCACGACGATGCCGGTATACCCAAAGGCAGCTAGAACGTTTTGAAGTTTGGCCAGCAGTGCATAGCGATCGTCGGTGCGGTCCTTGTTCGGCAAGGGTTGGCCCACCAGTTCGCTGGCGGGAAAGTGCGTCAATAATCGCGTCAACGGGACCATCTGCCGCTGGATCACTCGTGTGCGGCGGACGGTGGAAAAAGCCGCTCGCCAGCAACGAAAGGTTCGCCACAGCCACGGCAGAGTTGATAGCGCCGCAACAATCCAGGCCGCGTTCAGACCTCGAGCAGTCCACGGTGCGGCATCGAGCGCCTCCTGGTTCAATTGCCCTCGCCAACCGAGATACGCGGTAAGCATGAGCACAGCAAGCAACATCGCAAGGGGAACGATGGTTGGTAGCCAGGTGCTCCAAGCACGATACTTCAGCCGCCCGGCTAGCGAACGCCACCGCTGGGCAATCGGTGCCGACTGCGAGTGATCGTAGCAGGCGGCCAACAGCAACAGGTCGCGACGTTGATGTCGGTCCAGGTGTGCCACTTGCTCCGGGGAAATTCGATCAGCATCGCTTGGCGTTTCAGTGGCTGAGGAACTTAGAATGCGATCGATTAGTCGCGTTACGCCTAGCGACAAGATGGCGTCGATGTGATCCCACAGCTGGAATTCGTGCAATACCCGATCGGCCCGCCGACGTTTGCGTCGCACGAGCCGCTCGCGGAATTGATCGAGAAACGGATTGAAGTCGTCATAATGGATGACAAACACTCGCGAACGTGAATGCGTCCGGTTGTAGCCATCCAGGTGCCGAGCAACTTGCAGCCGCATGGCGGTTTTGCCCGCTCCTTTTTCGCCGAAGACAACGGACGTCGATGGTTCGGATGGATCACCATAAATCTTGTCCCATGTCGGATGATGTGCACCATCGATGCAGTGTTCCTTGAACACCGGATCGGTTTGTGCGTCCTCCTCAGCAAAAGGGTTGCGCTGAATCTGGTGGTGTGCCAGAAAATCGTTGATCTTCATGCTTGGTTGCTTACTCGTGGTGTCATTTCAGTTGAAGTGATTCGATAAACTTAACAAACTTCTCGTTGTTGGCGGCAATCGTCTTCGCCGGGCCGGTAACCTTCACGTAATAATTGCCGGAATTGGCCGTGGGGATGATCGCCGCCAACATCCGATAGTCCTTTCGATCAACGGACGGACCGAACGGACCGCGAGGTTGGTCCTTAAAAGTGCCAGAGATGTCGACAATCGTTACGTCGACACCGGCCACTTTTTTCGTATCCCGATTCACGCTCTCCTTCATCGTCTTTCCTTGCGACGGCGTGAATTGTCCGATCCAACGCTCGACATTCTGTTCGACCGTGCCACCAGCTGACATGATCGTGACACGCCCACCCTGCTCATCACCCTCTTCGGCCGCAATCGACAGCTCCGCCTCCACAATCCGCGATCGTGGCTGCTCCACCTTCCATCCCTCTGGTGCCGACAATTGGACTTTGCCGCTGCCAAGTGAGATCATTTCCCCTTCGGCCAACGCCGTCCGGTCGGGGCCCAACACCGAACACACGATTACAAACAAGTAAAAGCGGCGAGCCAAGATCATCATCATAGTTACAACCTTTCCCCACAGAAGCAATAAGTTTACGTTTTGGGTTTGTGCCTATCGCTGCTCTCAGGCCACCCTTGCCGGGCAACTGGCCGACGATCGACACCACAGTTGCGCGAAAGTCCCTATTGTGACGCCAATGTCCGCGGCACCGCTACGGGGTGAACAAAACGGAAACGTCCCGGCCGGATGGGTGTGGATTCGTCCCTAACGGGAAAGAATCAACAGCAGGACCACCATTAACACTAGGCACAAGAAGGCCAGGGTCAACACAATTGCCAAAGAAAGACGGCGTTTTTTCGGCTTCCGAATCGTTGCTTTCGTCCCCCCCGCCATGCGCTCGCCGCCCGCCACATTCTCACCCCCCATTGCACTCTCACGATGGTTGGGGACCGATGGTGGCGGCGACAGGGGCGGCCGACGGGGCAAATCGACAAGAACCTGATCGGCCTGACGCCAGTTCGACCATCCCTGTCGCCAAACCCAAGCGTTCCGGGCGGTCGGTTCCTGCGAAAGCCATGCGCGGACTGTTTCATAGGGGGCTGGGCCAAGCTGTTCGCCGTTGGCGGATCGAGCGTACCAATGGACATCGCCAGCTACATTTCCGACCGCCGCGTCGAGATTGCCTTTTCCGACCAGCGAGGGAGCGTGTCGGGCTGTGGGGACAGTCGCATCCTCGGTTGGGATTTGGATCTTGGCGTTACATTTCGGGCAAATTCCTCGTTTGCCGCCCAAAAACGCCTTCACGTGCAATCGTTCTTGGCAGGCGTGGCATACAAAGCGAATTCCCATGATCTTTCCGGTAACGCGCGAATGAACCAAAACGTTGCGACCGTCGTAACCAGCACGAGCGTTGCCGCGAACGGTGAAAGAGGACCGATTATTCCACCCGAATCGTGCCCCAAACCGGACAATGCTATTATACTCAGGAGAGAAAAAACCGTGAAGCAGATGACTGAATCGGCTCATTTCCAGGTGGAATCCGGGTAGATACTAATGGTGCGACAGACACGAAAAATCGGCAATGCCCCTCAACATGACGACTCCGGCGATACGTATGACGACGGGAATCCGGAGTCGGAAGGTCCGATCGAGATTGCGGTCGTCGGCGATCTAACGGACAACGAATCCGAGTTGACCGATCGTTTGATATCGGTTCCGCCAGGTGGCTCATGCACGATGTTCTTCGATTCGCCTGGTGGCAGTCCCTACGCGGCGATTTCGCTGATGACGATCATCAAGTTACGCGGGATCGTGGCCACGGGAATTGTCAGCGGCGAATGTTCCTCGGCAGCTTTGTGGCCCTTCGCGGCGTGCAGACGACGAATTGTCACACCCTACAGTGTGTTGTTGTTCCATCCCATGAAATGGCAAAGCGAGGAGCACGTCGGGTTACACGAAGCAGCCGAATGGGCCAGGCATTTCGCTCACCTCGAAATCGAAATGGACCAGTTGCTGGCCGACTTGTTCGGAGTTCCGGCCGCATCGCTTGCTGATTGGATCAATCCGGGCAAGTACGTTACCGGACGTGAATTCGCCAGCGCGGGGCTCGGCGAGCTGATGGAATTGACCGACCTTTCCAGGATGTCGGCGTCCGCCAACGGCGCGAAGATGTCGTCCGGTAACATCCGGCGTGGCGGCACTGCCGAGGCAGGGAAAAAACAACGCCGCCCTGCCTGACTCCTCGGAATGTCTCGCTGCCGAAACGGCTGGTTATGAACAAAGCCTTCGTACGTGAACCTGATGCCGACGGCCGGGCGTACTGCCCGCGATGCAATACCACAGGCGCACCCGTAGGAAGCACGGTACTCAACAATCTGGTGCTCCCCACCCTACGAAACAAGCTGGGGGACTCCGCCTGGTTCTGCCCGTACGCGCGCTGCGACGTTGCGTATTTTGACGAATTTGAGACGGTGATCGGCGTGGAAGAATTACAGCGAAAGATCTATCCGCATGACCTGGACGCCCCGATCTGTTCCTGTTTTGGTTTGAGCTACGACGACGTCCAGGCCGATGCGCGCGAACCCGTCCCGTCTCGTATTCGTCAATTGTGGACCCGCTCGCAATCGGCCGAAGCTCGCTGCCACGAAATCGCCCCTGATGGCCAATGTTGCTTCGCCGAAGTCCAACGCCTTTACATGAAATTGAAGGATCAGCCACGATAGAGAGCGTGGCATTCGTCACACGATTTCAGGATCTGCCCGCTCGCCTGTCGCGCCTGATCGTAGCTCTTCAATTTTACCGCGTCCTTAATCGCGATGGCCGAGTCGTGTAACTGTCGGCAGTAGTCCGCATACGAATCGTCCGACGCGTCATCCATTCCCTCTTGAATGAGAATCGTCGACACGCCGGCGATGATCTCGCATTCGGCTTGCAGCTGGCCGCCATGTGCCCGAAATTCGTCGCCACTGGAAAGCCACGGCATCACGCGTTCGTGGTAGCCGACTTGCAGCCTTTGCATTAAAGGCCCGCGGTCAACCCAGTCTCCCCAATTCGATTCCCCCGCTTCGGCAGGCACGCTGGCTAAGGTTCCACCACCGACAATATCCTGCAATTCCGCTTTTCGCAGCTTCGCTGCATTAAAGACATTGGCTGAACCGGCCTTGCAGTTGCGCGCTGCTTGGGCAAACAGATCGCGGGCACCGCGGGCATCACGCTTCCAGCGAATATCCGCATCGTATTGCTCGACGATCCCGAACATCGCCGCCAACATGGAAAAATGTTGCCGCGCGGCCCGGTAGCCATTCCCGGCAAATTCGCTGGGAGTCGTGATCGCCGCATCCAAAGCAATCTTCTGGGCCTTGATTTCGTTCTCGATCACCTCTGCCGGCAACATCCGCGACCACGCCACACCAGTACTGCCCGGTTCACCCGTTCCAGGCCCAGCGTTGACCGACGATATCTCGGCTCGCGGCAAGGCCGAGCGATCCGCGCTCTTCCAGCTGGACGGGCGTGGCCCCTTTAACGTGGAAAACGCGTCCGGAAAAAAAACTCCGTCCGCGTCCGCGTGCAGCGTGATCGGCGGTACCGCACGCTTGACCGCCGGTCGGCTCGGCTGCTGCGCCGACGCCACGGCACAACCAATCAGGCCTGCCAGTCCGATCACCCCGATCCGTTCGAAACGACGGGTCCGGCAAGTATGGCTGAGCCTGTCGTGAACCCTATGCATGATCGCCGATCCTATGTCGAAAACGTTTGCCCCGCTACCCATTATAATGCACTTCGATGACCAACACACCCAATCAACCCGAACCGAATCCCGCGCCGCGCACGGACCGACGCGATTTCTTGCGCGGGCGTTCCGCCGTGGAAGCTTTTCGCGGTTGGACCGAACGGCTGGATCCAGAGCCGACGGTGAACCTGGGTGCAAACGATCCAGCAGCTCCGAACACTTCGATCATGTCTCCCTGCCCGGACGCCACGTTTCGGCTGACCCGCCGCGCGATGGCATGTGAGTTTGGTGTCTTCATACCGTACTCGCGGCAGCGGAACGACATGGCCGCCGCTGTCGATGCCTTGAATCTGATCGACCAGTTGGAAGACCAGTTAACCGTCTATCGCGAACACAGCGAAGTATGTCACATCAATCGGGAAGCAGCTCAGGAATATGTGGAAGTTGAGCCACGACTATTTCAACTCTTTGTCCGCGCCCAGGAACTCTTCACGGAAACCGCGGGAGCATTCGACATAACCTCCGGGACGCTTACGAAGGTATGGGGGTTTTATCGACGCCAGGGGCGGGTGCCTACGGCGGACGAATTGTCACAGGCACGCCTGCGAGTCGGCATGGATCGTGTCGAATTGGATGGGACAAAGCAACGTATAAGGTTTTGTGTTCCTGGCATGGAGCTGAACCTCGGCGGGATCGGCAAGGGTTACGCACTGGATCGCGCAATGGAATTGTTGCGTGCAAATGGGGTCAAGCAAGTCTTACTTCACGGTGGGCGCAGTAGTGTGCTTGCTGCAGGCAATCCGACATCGGAAGCAGAGCATGGCGGTTGGCAGGTAGAATTACGGCATCCGCAGCGACCCGATCGTCGATTGGGACGTTTTCACCTGATCGACCAAGCATTGGGGACATCAGGGCACGCCAACCAGTACTTCTACCACCAGAGCAAGCGATATGGCCATATCCTTGACCCTCGGACAGGCGTACCGGCCGATGGTCTGCTATCCTGTTCTGTCGTCGCTCCGGATGCGACGACCGCCGATGCCGTCGCCACGGGGTTGTTTGTCATGAGCATGACAGATGTCGAGTCATTTGCTCGCGCGCATCCGGAATTGGGGATCGTCGCGGTGCGGCCCGGTGCGGTTGCCACCGACATCCGCGTGGAGCTATTCAATATCGAGCAAGAAACCTTTCAACGCGAAGAATCGTAAATGGGAGATGACTTGCGGCATGATCAAATTTGGCAAATGGACTTACGTTGCGTTGTTGAGCATTACGGCGGTGATGCAGCAAGTGACAGCTTTGACCGCGGAAGTGGTCGAAACGACGCGAATTGCGTATCCGCAGACGGAACGCACGGACCAGGTTGACGACTACCACGGAACCACCGTGGCCGATCCATATCGTTGGTTGGAACAAGATATCCGCGAGTCGACGGCGGTCCGCGAGTGGGCGGAACAACAAAATGAAATTACCCGGACCTATCTTGATCAACTTCCAGAACGCGCGCCAATCCATGCCCGATTGACGCAATTGTGGAATCACGAACGGTATTCGGCACCGGCACAGATAGCGGGGAAATATTTTTTTAGCAAGAACGACGGCCTGCAAAACCAGTC
>JAGQPD010000903.1 GCA_020426865.1 Planctomycetales bacterium | reverse complement strand
ATCGCCGAAATTGGCACGACGAAGCGCGAATTCACGATCGGCGGCCGTATTATGCATCAACCACGCTTCCCGACGGGATCGGGGCGGGCTCGTTTGCATCGCCACACATTGCCCGAACTAGCGGGCGAGCCGGGGCAGTTACGTCTGATGACCGTCCGCAGCGAAGGGCAATTCAATACGGTGGTATACGAAGAGGAGGATCTTTATCGGGGTCAGGAGCGCCGAGACGTGATCTTGCTGCATCCGGACGACTTACAGCAATTGGGGATCGTTCACAACCAGCCGGTCGATGTGGTCAGCGCGACCGGGCGGTTATCGGGCATTCTGGCGCGAGCCTATCCCGAAATACTGCCCGGCAATGCCCTGATGTACTATCCGGAAGCGAATGTCCTAGTAGCTCGACACGCGGATCCAATGTCGCGAACCCCGGCCTTCAAAAATGTCGTCGTCACCGTTTCTGCACAGCCGTCGCCGCACTCACCATGACGTAAACCGACGGAAACTCGGTCCGGGTATTTCCGCATAAGCGATTCTAATACCGCCGCTACCGTGCGAGGCAATGGAAGGATAGCTATTCCGCTTATCGCTTTTCACGCGTTGGCAAGGACCGTGCCCAAAACGGGATTGCAGGTCGCGAGCGTCGGCGCCGGATCGGCGCTCTTTCGGTTCCAAATAGCTGACCGTGCCGGTCCGCAGTCCACGGCAAGCGAACATCAACGAGGTTCGAATATGGAGGATTTATAGTTTGTATCCTGATCGGCCATGTGATAGGTTGCTGCCGGTTTGTCCTGAACCCACTTACAGGAGTCTTCCCATGCGTGCCGTCGCCAGCTCTCGTCGTTCGCGGTAGTTGCGGTCGAGTGCGGTGACAAAGCGGAAGGGGACACCGTTAACGTGACCGGGTCATTCGTCGACGTGGGGACTCAGGACACGCACACGGCAAGCGTGGGTTGGGGAGACGACACGCTCCAGTGCTCATCGTTCCGCCAGCGGACCCGCTGCGGTGTCGCCTACCTATTGGCGAGAAAAATGCGATTTTCCGGTTCGTCAGGGCCCGTTTCCCGTCAATTCAGCGATTTGGCGAGACGGTCCCCCCCCCCCCACTACCCCCCCATTGGTGGGGGTGGACAAGGTGGTTAGATTCGATCATAACAGCGAACACAAGATTGCTGGTAATGCAAAAGGTAGCGGATGTCCGTTGCGGACGGGTTACGTGGATTACGAGTACGGTGCGCTTTAGGTTAGCTTTTTGCTATCGGTAGTACTTCCTTTTTTTCGATGAGGAGACAGCTCATGAAGTTTAGATTGGTTGCGGCGGCGATTGTCAGCTGCTGCATGTTCGCGGCAGCCGCGAACGCTCAAGGGATTTTCGCCCCTGGTGACACCATTTTGGGTGGCCAGAGCGACGGGACAAGTTTTTCCGTGGGTGTAGCGGGTTTCACCGGTGGTGCTAACAACTGGCCCGATGGGGAGAGTCCAGACCACGCGATTGATGGCGTTGGGCAGAAGTATTTGAACTTTGGCAAAACGAATACCGGGATCTTGGTCACACCAGCTTCGGGAAGCTCGATTGCTCAGTCGATCAAGTTTTGGGCGGCCAATGACGCGATCGAGCGCGACCCGTCCGGTTTTGAGCTGTACGGTACCAATGGCGACGTGTCGGGCGCTGGCCCATTTGCCATCTCCGACTTCACGTTGGTCGCGTCTGGCGCTATTTCGCTGCCCGATTCGCGAAACGACGGCGGTGCTGCTGCACTGGACGATGCCAATTCGGCCTCTTCGAGCTTCAGCAACTCAAATGCCTATGCCAGCTATTTGGTCCTGTTTCCCGATGTGAAGAACAACGGCGCGGCCAACAGCATGCAGATTGCGGAAGTTCAGTTGTATAGCGTACCCGAACCGGCAACGGGCGGTGTGCTCGCTATCCTGTTGGCCGGCTTAGCAGCCTTCCGCCGCCGCAATGGCTAATTGAACGCTGGAACTGGATAGAAATACCATTTTCAACTCAAACGCGTTCATTGTCGCCTAGCGACGATGAACGCGTTTTTTTGTAGCTCGACCTTGCCAAGTCGAGTGTTCGACCTAACGCGTCGACCGTGGTAGTTGTTGAATGCGTTTGGCCATATCCGTGCATACGGAGTGGTATTGGCGGAAGAGGTTGCCAGAGTCGAACAGGGTTTGGCGGATGTATTCGACGTCATCCGGGCCGATGGCGGTGCTGAAGATGGGCAGCATATACTCGATGCCGGTCCGGGCAATATGCATCCGACGTTCGTCGTAGAATTCCGGATGCACGGCGCGGGGATGGATTTGTCCCCAACGATCGTGGAAGCTGAGCGAAGGGTAGCTGTCGACGTAGAAGCCGTCTTCTTCGTTCCATTGCAGCGTTGCCACGGCATCGTTTTGGCCTTCGAGCAACATATCGAGTGCTTTACCGCCGAGCTGGGCGGCATGAAAGCGATCGAACTGCACGGGGCGGCCGCCTCGCTGTGTGTGCCCGACTTTACGAGTGAAGATCGCGGACTTTGCGGTTTGATCGGGGACAATTCGGCGAAAAAAATCATCGCCGATGCCATCGATCAGTAGCGACCGCAATTGTTCCGCGGCACCACTCAGCTTGACATTTCCGGCGGGGTCGGTCGTGCGTTCGGTATCCCCCAAGCAGTTGCCGCGCTCGTCGACGATTCCTTCTCCACACACGATGACCACGTTGCGTTGCATGGCGTAGATTTCCTTGACGCGTTCAACGAGTCGCTGCACGTTCAACGGCGCCTCGGGGATCAAGACGATATCTGGCTGGCCGTAAGCGCTGCCCAGGGCAATAAAGCCAGAATGTCGCCCCATCACTTCGATGATACCGATCCGTCGGTGGCTTTCGGCGGTGGTTCGCAAGCGTTGGACGCCGCCGGCCGATACGAATACGGCGGTGGCATAGCCGGGGGTGACGTAGTTGACCATCTGGTCCAATTGGAATTGGCGGGGCTCGGCGACATGTGCCGATTCATTCTGGCAATATCGAAAACCATCGGTTTCTTTGGCGTCGGGAACGCGCATCCATTTATCGTTTTCGTTGGGGTAATTCAGCCCCAGGTCGTTGTCGATGGTCTTGGGAGCCAGAACGGTGGGGATCCGATCGCACAAGGGCTGCATCCCATTGAGGGTCCCATCGCCGCCGATACAGATGAGCCCATCGATCTTCAATTGGCTGAGTCGTTCGCAGGCTTCATCGAGCGCGGGGCCTTCGTCGGCACTGACGTAACGTCGGGAGGCGCCGAGGATGGTGCCCCCGTAGGTTGGATCGAGTTCGGGGATGGTGCTGAAGAGGGGATTCAACCGCACGTGGGGGACGTGTGGGTCAAACAGGCTGCGGAAGCCATCGACCAGCCCGATCAATTCGATCCGGCGGGCGTTGGCACGGGTGGCAGCTCCGTGAATGGTTGCGTTCAGCGCCGGCGTATCCCCGCCGGCAGTCAAAATGGCGATTCGCTTCATCCTGGCGTCCATCCCATCGAAAAAAATCACGCGGCTGTGCCACGAGTCCAGCCGCGTGAGGTTGGTTCACGTGTTCGGTTTAATAGCCTAACCGAACCGTGCTTGCTTGGAAAGATCGGCCTTAGGACCGTGGCGAAGCGGCAGGGCGGTCGCTCCAAGCCTGAATGATCACTTGTTC
>JAGQPD010000902.1 GCA_020426865.1 Planctomycetales bacterium | reverse complement strand
CCGGCTCTGACGATAGCGAGTCGTGCTTTGCAGGAGTGCCCTCGATACGGCTGGGGACAGCCGTGGAACCTTGGCGGAACGCTAAAGGTCACCGGGCGGCGACGAGAGATTCTCAAGTTCAGAGTCGCCTGACTTCGCCGCTCCGGTGCACCGCTTGGTTCGTCGTGGTGTGAAGCGAGGACGATTTGACGTCCGCTCTTCGGCTTGGAGCCGGTTGATCAATGCGTCAAGTGTGCCGCCAGCATCCGCCAACAACTGTTCGCGAACGGCATGCAGTTCATCAAGAATCGGATTCTTCGTCATTATCATTGTCTCCGCCAAGAAACTCAGACGGCGTACAAATCAGTAGTTGCCCGAATCCGCGATCATCCAGAAGGCGATAAACACGCGGCAACTCGTGGGCGTTTGCAATGTGCTTGCAATTCAGTGTCAACAGATATTGTACTCCTGCTACCGCCGCAGAGGCAACGTGAATCGCGTCGGCAGCTGCTTTTGGTGGCATGATTGACGCCGACACAATCGCTCGTGCTAATGACCGAACGTCATCGTCAATCGGAACCGTTGGAATACCGTCCAGCAATCTCAATCGATCTGCTGCCGCTGATGGATCACCAGCAGATGCCTCGTCTATGACGAGCTGTGACGTGACCAGCTCAAATTTGGGGCGTTCGATCGACCACCAATCGCGGGCCTGCTGTTGAATAGCAGCGATCTGAATGTCCGAACTCGGCCGTGCCGTTGCGTGACTAACAATCGATGTTTCGATATAAACCGTATCCATTGCGGCATTGTATCAAAACGCCGTGAGATAGGCGACGAGGCGGGATTCGAACCCGCAAAGAAGCATTGCTGCTTCCCAGTCTGCGTAAACCTCAGACCCCCGCCGCATGACGCGGATGGCTTTCCACTCGCCTTCTCGTCGCACATGTTTGAATTCATCGACGAACGACGGCGGTAACGTGGCCGGAAGTTGACGTCGCCGAGCGAAGCGAGCCAGCCCGCCTATTCCGACTCGCGTTCATCGCTTAGTTCTGTCGCGTTGTTGGAGCGGCGTTCGTAGTCCGGGTACAGGGATTCGGGCGGGCTTCCTAGGTCGAGGTTCGTCTCTTTGGTATGGCCGTAGCCCCACAGAACATGTTGCCACGCACCATCCGGTTTAGAATACCAACAGTGAACGCGTCCGTCATCACTGTTGTACAGCCAAAATCTGTCATTCGGACCCCATATCCAATAAACGTTCAAGTGCGGAACGAAGTCGGTGTGTTCGTCGTGCAGCGTCTTGCCGGTCTGATCTTGGATTTCGACAGTCCATCCGCCGGAGTTGGCTAGTACGTAAGTCCGATATGCCCCAGTTTTGCTTGATGCAGGCTTCTGTTTGTTGATTGGCCGCGTTGGTTCGACACCGAGAAACGGTAATACAACGAGCGCCATTACAGGCAACACGAACCCGACGCACCGAACGACGCTATAGAAACGGAACCGCCGGTCAAAATACGCCCATCTTGCCTGCCACACGCCAGACACAGCGATAAAGATGATCGTTGGCGGAATAGCGAGTATCCAGCCGATCGGATTCAGACCCGGCAGAAGCAGCGCAAGGAACACGAGAGCGTTCAGCAGGATCAAAAATCCCGTGGAAGGTTTACGCCGCGAAGTGTCGTCTGCTGTGTCGATTGAACGATCCAATGAAGTTTGAGCGACAGAACGGCGGCGGTAACCCAGCCGCCGCGATTGATATTGATGTAAGGGACCACGCTATCGGCGGCTTGGGTTCACCGCTTGGTTCTCTGCTTTTATCGTGACGCGAACATAGTCTGAAGAACCGCACCAGTTTCAGCGTCAAGCAAAATTGTAGCGTTTCCACCCAGACGGTCACGATTCGTTCCAATCGTCCAGCAGTTCAGCCGTTTTCCGTCGTCGCTCTCGAATTCGTCCTCCTCAATGTACACCTCGATCCATGACCATCCATTCTGTTCGCAGATACCACGAGCAATCTCCATCGCGTGTTCCCGCGAGATCGGGGACGAAACAGCCGGACGAAATGAGGCTGTTTTGACATCCCCTGTGTTAGCATCAACATCAGTATAAACGTTCTCGACCCAATAATCGTCGACGCGCGTTGCGACGCACCATACATCACCATTCAGCACTGCTGTCGCAGCCTGTGAATCCCACGGCCATGCATTTTGCAGAGCAAATCGGCGAGCTATCGCAATGGCTTCGTGCTCGGCAATCATGTGGAGTGAATTTAAGCTCCAGGTACGCTACAGAAATTCTGGAACAGAGAACTTGATTATTACCGGATGACCCGGCGATAAGCCCTCAGGGCGGGTCTTATTGCCGAATCGGCGATAAGTCCACCGGGACTTATCCGTTACTTATCCTCTAGTTATTGCCGAAAGACAACGATTT
>JAGQPD010000901.1 GCA_020426865.1 Planctomycetales bacterium | reverse complement strand
GTGGGTAATAGGGGCTTGTGCGAACGTGGGTCATGCCGCTGATTCGAACAAATTCCTTGAAGTCCCTCGCGATGAACTGAGGGCCGTTGTCGGTAATGATCCGAGGGCGAGCTTCCGGGTACTTTTCCTTCGCCACCTCGAGAATAATCTCGATATCGGCTTCTTTGCCCCACATCATCCTGCCTTATCACTAAGGCTCGGGGATGACATCAAAGAAACCGATCATCATTTCGTGCCAGCTTTGGTCGCCCCAACGAACGGCAACGGTCGGATCGGGATTAAAGGGATTGTCTGCTGAATTGTCGTAGCGCGCCGTACACACGACCCGCGTACCCTTGGGCAGCAATTTGGGCTCCGCCAATTCATAGCTCAACTGCCAATTAAAATCGTACTTTGGCACGTCCAAGAGGACCTCTTTGGTACCGTCTGGAAAACGAGCTTCATAGCGAAATGACTTACCGCGCAGGTGCATGTGAGGTGTCATTCGCAGCAATTTTTCATCGACGCGAGACGTGTAATGGGCAACGACAGCGTGGTCGTCGGCACCCGCTGGTATTTCGAACTTCTGATTGACTGCCGCGCGACCTCGCAACAAATGCTTGACCGATTCCTTGTCTGTGAAGCGAAAACCGACATAGCTGAGGTCGGTCTGTGGCGACCCGTTGGGCGTATAGTGCATCTCAAACACAAGCTTCGAACCGGCCGGGACATGCGCCGCCAGACCTGCTGGCAACACGTAGGGTTGAGCCCCTGGCGCGTAGCCGGCCAACATCACACGGTTCTCGTCCAAACGTTTCACTCCCGGCGGCAACAGGTAAACAATGATGTGGTGCACCACGGCACGGTTACCAGGGCGAGCCTCCGCGGCACATAGGTACCTATCTTCCGCCCAGTGCGGATCTACGACGAAATATTGATAGTCCACTACCCCGTCCGCCGGAACAGCCACCTCCTCGTCACTCATTTTTACCACCTGATGTGGCTCCGGCATTCGCCAACCGTCCGCAAAATCTGGGGCGGTTGGCAAGGCCTCCAAGTCACCGGCCGGAATTCCATTCTCGACCCATTGATAGATCAGCTGCTTTTCTTCGTCTGTCAGACGAGCGTCATTGCGGAAATGTCCGTGTTCCGGGCTCGCATACCACGGTGGCATCCGCTGATCCTGTACGACCTCGACAATCATGTCTTCCCAACCCACAATGTCGTCGTACGACTCCAAAGAAAACGGTGCTACCTCCCCCGCACGGTGGCATTCGACACAACGACGATTAAAGATCGCCGCAATCTGACCGCTGTAGGTAATATCCCCCGTCGGCACCTGACGCCTGACCCGTCCAATAATGCAGCCTACCGCTTCGGTCTCCCGTACACTCACCTCTTCGCCCGCCACCAGTTGTCGCAAAGCTTCCGCCAAGTCGTGACGTTGAGCCTTATCACGAGCCGTACCGACACCATATTGGTCGTCAATGCGACCGTGGTAGCAAACTCGCCGCTGTGCGTCCAAAACAAATACCTCCGGAGTTCGTTCGGCACCGAAACGATCCGCCACACGGTTCTCTAAATCCTTCAGCAACGCGAAACCCAATTTGTGCTGCGCGACGTACTGCGTCAACTCAGAAATGCTATCCTGCGTATTCGAATTGATGCCGACAAAGACAACCTTGTCGTCCGCGAACTCTTCGGCCAACTCGTTCAATCTCGGTCCATACAGTTTGGCCAATGGGCATTCAGTGCCAAGAAACGCGACCACCACGTAACGGGCCGCAGACTGGTCCGATAGCTTCCAACTCACACCTCGATGCGTCGGAAGCGTGAAATCGTCGACTGTCTTGTCCAGGTGGGAATCGGAATCATCCATTGCCGCGCGCTGCTCCGCGGCCGATACCGGATTCGCCGCCGACATGATCACAAGTGCCAAGCACACACGTTTTAGCATCCGCATCACGATACTTCCCCTTATTTCCCCTTATTTCCCCTCGAGCCTTCATCATTCGATGTTCGACCACTACTCGTCCAGCATCACACCGCGCAAATGAGGCAACATCTTGGAAACCTCTTCTCGGTCGACGTCCCTCACCGCCGTTCGGCGCAAATCAATGTCGCGCAATTCCGACAGCGATGATATTTGTCGTAGCCCATCTAGCGTAACCTCTGTTCCCGATAAATCCAAATATCGCAGCTTCCGCAAACCCGCGAGATGCGTCATACCAGCATCCGTGATCTTCGTATCGGAAAGATGTAGCGTCTCTAACGTGTCGGCCACGTTCTTCAACTGCGACAATCCATTGTCACTGATCGGCACTTGCAATATCGCCAGCGTCTTGACGTTCCGTAACCAACGCAGGCAGTTCAATCCCCGATCCGTGATCGGGGCCCCATCCAGTCGAATCTCTCGCAGGTCCGTAATAAACCGCAATTGCAGTAACCCTTGATCTTCTCCCTGCCAGTTGTCACGAATATCGACGGTCGCGTTCTCAAACCGTATCCTCGCACCCCATAGAAACAACATGCTGTGAGCCCACGGCTGCTGTCGACTCAACACAAACTGCGCCCTCGGCGACGCCGTTAAATGTTGCGACTCCGCCAAATGCCGTAGGGCCTCCTCCGCTCGTCGCGAAGTTTCCGGATCCTCGCTCCAAATGTAGATCTGCCCCAATAACCTTACACAACGCATCGTCCGTTCGATCGAATGCTCGCCGGCACCGTGTACTAGATACGGAATCGAAAGTACGTCGAAACGCCGCAAATTCGCCGCTGCCTCTTCGCGGCGTGCATATTCCTTGTGATCCAAATCCGCAACCCAACCCAAAAGCTGCGACTCGGTCGCCACCTGCACAATGTTGCTCGCAATCAACGACACCCTCTCTCCGCCCCAACAAACGTTCGCCGCCGGAAACCATGTGCAAGCCATCGCTGCCATTGCTGTCAACGCTATCGATCGCCGTCGATTCGCAGTGATGGCCACCATCTGGTTGTATCTCCCCGTCCCGATCTCTCCGCGGTTTTTCGACTGGCACGAGCCTTGCCATGTCATTTTCGCATTCCCTGAAGTTCGTGGCAACATCAACGATCTTGATGGAATTGGCGAAATTCACTACAAGCTACCCGAGAAAATGGCACAACGAATGTCATTGGAGACAGCCAGACCGCCAACGGCCGGAAGATTTTGGGGAGTGTCATCGTGATTTGCCGGGTTCTTCTCGGAATGTTCGTATTATTTGGCACATGCGCGACCGACGCAAGCGAGTCGAGTTTTCCGTATGCGGCGTACGTGAAATCGAATACCGCCACGGTACGCTGCGGCCCCAGCAGTCGTCACTACGCAACAAGCCGGCTCAATCGAGGAGAGGCCGTCGAGGTCTATCGGATCGAGGATCAGCGGTGGGCGGCGATCCGTCCACTACAATCCAGTTTTTCCTGGGTACGCGATGACGACCTCGGACCTACCGATGCCAACGGTGTGGCCCGCACGCAACACGACAACGTGCCAGCGTACATTGGCAGCTCGTTTTCAACAAACAGATCAACCGCGCAGGTCACACTGCAGGCCGACGAAGCGGTGATCGTCCTGGAGCGAGCGGTAACGATTGGCCGGGGAAACGCCACGTCCGACGAAGGGTCGTCCGAGACCTGGGCCAAGATTTCGCCCCCAGCTGGCGAGTTCCGCTGGATTCGACTTAGCCAACTCTCTCTCCAACCGCCGGAAGCCGTTACCGACGACCTCTCCTCGGCAAGATCGAACGATGACGGTTCCGAACCTCGCCAGCTACATTCGGTCCTCGTCACCGACACGTTCGATCGAACGAGCATTGATTCGGCGAATCCCGACGACAGTTCGGCAGGCCCTAGCGAAGAAAATGACGCCGTGGCGACAACGGTGAGCGACGATGTCGTCAATGTGTTGCGGGAATTGGCCAACGACCAGCCAGCGGGCGACGAGCAAGTTGTCCCGGCCCAATTCACCGAAGTCGCCGCGCCTCGCACCGCTGACACCCGCTCGCTCCGCGGTGGCGACGCACTATCGTGGAACGGCGGTGAAGCGGGCACGACGTTCCCTTCCCAACCGCTGATCGACAACACGACGCAGCTGATCAACGAGTTGATTGCCATTCACGTGGCGCTCTCGGAGCAAATGACCAAAACCGTAGGACAATGGCGCGTTGGCGACCTGCGAATTCGAACTCAAGCCATCATCGACACGAGCACGTCTACAGAAGTACGTCGTCAGGCCCAAACGCTCCTCAGCCAAATCGCGCAATGTGAAGATCTCATCCGCCGATACCAGATGTACTCGACCACGGCGCTAAGCGAGGGGGGGGCCGACGCACTGAACGCTATCGACAGCCACACGGGCAATGATGTGGCGGGTGCGAACTACGACGGAGCGGGTTGGCTGATGCGAGTCGCTTCGAATCGATCGGGTGCTCCGCGGTACGCACTGACGGATCGCTTTGGCAATGTGGTGAAGTTCGTTGTGCCACAGCCCGGATTGAACCTCAGCCGATTTGAACGCAAGCATGTGGGGGTCCTGGGCGAGACCAAATCGTCGTCGCTCGACAAACCAATTCTAACCGCCGAACGGATCATCGCGCTCGACGGCCTGCGATGAGCGGTGCTTAAATGCGAGCAAATCTCGAGCAATTCGCGTACGGTGTCGCTCGTCTACCCGTGTCTAAACCCGCTCGGGAGATTATTTAGAGTATGGTCGCTGGCCGCCTCCCGCGGACACATACCGTGGAACGCCTGCGGGAGAAGCAAATCGATAGGCCGCGTCCTAATGCGTAGGTGTCACAAAGCACTAGCAATGGACCCGCGTGACCCTGGAGGCAACGACCCGCAATACCTCGAACCACATAGTATTCCACTCGATAGTACCACCGTAATACCTCGAACCACAAAGTATTTCACTCGATAGTACCACCGCAATACCTCGAACCACATAGC
>JAGQPD010000900.1 GCA_020426865.1 Planctomycetales bacterium | reverse complement strand
CTGTCGGTGATCGTCAGTGATTAATGCCGACGTACTGTCACCGTCCATCTTCAATGCTTGAAGCGACCCGACACGTTCTAAACTCACGTCGCCTTCAATCGATGCCGGCCAGTGCCCAGTCAGATCCTTGACCAAGGTCCCGGTGAGTTGCGGCTGCTGGAATACCCATTGTCCTAACAAAGCTACATCGTCATCGGCTGATACAGACTGCAACCCATCTGCTTCCGGAGATTCCGCAGCTGCTAACGTGTTCGCCGCGTTCTGGGGCTCGCCCCCGCCCGGCCCGTCTTCGTCTTGCACCACGTCGTGGTCGGAAACCGTGGTCGATGCCCTGGGTGCGAACGCAAAAATCGAGCCACGATCCGTGCTCACCAGTAACCTCCCGTCGGCGTACGCCAGCCCCTGAGCACTCCCGTCGACATGCTGCGTCCAAAGCTGCGCGCCGTCGTCCGACGAATAGGCTGTCACATGGTCGATACCGCCGATGATCACCGCGTTGCCAACAACGATTAGCGCCTGCGGTCGATCACAGCCAATAACCCATTTTCGTTGGCGGCTTTCGTAGCCGAGTGCCACGAGTGCCGTATCTGATAGCATGTAACTGGTGCCGTTGGCAACAACCATCGCAATCGCGTTTTTGTGAGTGGCAACACGTTCTCGCGTCTCGGCGTTGGTCTGTTCGATCCAACCGCTCTTGTTTCCCGGACCGTGAAAGACCATGTCGTCCGGTGTCAGGACGACAAACGATCCACCACCTCCGGGTAAGCTCCCTTGCAACTTGCCGGTGGCACGGGAAAAAATCGTCGGCGCAACGCGTCCTTGGGGGATAATCAAACGCTTCCCGGATACGACGACCGGCCCTTCCATCGTGACATCGTCCAACTCATGGACATAATGCTCGGGACCATCGACCTTCCCCGTCACGGCATTGACGGCACATAAATACGATTTCTTCCACGGCAGCAGCGAGGCGCAAAAGTACGCAGTGTTATCTTCAACGGCCACACCGGTGCGAATGGGCCAAAAGGGAATGAACCGCCCATTCTGCAGGAATAGCCGATCAGCGGGCGCCGGTCGGAAACGCCAGTTGAGCGAACCATCGCCGGCGTTCAGGCAATAGGCATGACCGTCGTCCGATCCGAAATACAACCGATCACCGATGATCGTGGGAGGCACGCGCACTGGGCCGTCGGTCGTAAATCGCCAACGCACTTGCCCGGACGCTCCGTCCGCGCAAACAACGGAATCGTCGACAGACGAGCCCCAATAAACGAAACCGTCGGCCGCTACGATGTGAAACACTGGATCGTAGTTGCGCATGGAGTGCAGATTCCGAGTCTTCGATCTGGCATCCCACTTGGCTGGGCCGTACCACGCCGGTTGGGGAGGCGATGCGGAATCATAGCGCCACAACATGCTGAGCGGCCCATCGCCGATGAGTTCGGGAACATAGGCATTCCTGCGAGCATTCTGCTGGTAAGTCGGCCAGGCGGCTCCATTGGCCGATAAAACGCCCAATTGGCTCAACGACCCAGACAAAATCAACAACCATGAAATTGCCAAACATCGGCACGTGGACATCGCAACAACCTCGCTACGTTGGGGGGGATCGTACGCCTGTCGTGAATGTACCAGAAGGGAAAGCAGTTTTCTACGCGAGTGACGCCGACGAATGACGATTAGTCGAAGAAACGGGAGCCTGAGCAGCGAGGGGTTTCACGCGGACCTGCCCGCCCGGTATCATGATCTCCGATTCGGTGCGAAGCAGGTTGAATGTTTGAAAGTGCCCAAAGGAGCAGACCTTGAGCGAGGTTGGTCAACGAGATAGTTTCATCACGCGAAAGCTGCGCGACGCACCGGCGGCGGTGTTCAACATGTACGCGGTTTTTTTTGCCTTCTGGACATATTTCTGCATGTACGCGTTTCGCAAGCCATTCGCTGCCGCAAAATACACCGACATGGAAGGATTCTCTGTTGGTGATCGTGTTCTGGAACTGAAGACCGCGTTGATCATCAGCCAGATCATTGGCTACGCACTTTCAAAGTTCCTGGGGATCAAGATTTGCTCAGAAGTCACCAAAGAGCGAAGGGCGACGATGTTAATCGGGTTGATCCTTATCGCTCAATTGGCATTGTTACTGTTTGCATTCTTGCCGGCACATTGGAAGGTTTTGCCAATGTTCATCAACGGACTGGCGTTGGGCATGGTGTGGGGGCTGGTGGTTTGGTACTTGGAGGGACGTCGGACGTCGGAATTGTTGTTGGCCGGGCTGAGTTGTTCATTCATTTTGGCAAGCGGTGAGGTGAAGCAAGTCGGGCAGGATCTGCTCAATGGTACGTCATTGAAGATGTTCAATGTGTTGCATCTTCCAATCCAATTCTCACAAGTCAGCGAAGACTGGATGCCCTTTTATACTGGAATGTTGTTTCTGACTCCGTTCGTGTTGTCGGTGCTCATGTTGCATCAAGTTCCGGACCCCAGCGTAGCCGACGTCGAATCACGTACCAAACGCGTACAGATGCAACACGACGTGCGATTCGCGTTTATGCGGAAGTTCTTTCCCGGACTGGTAATGCTGTTGATCGCGTATTTCTTTTTGACCGCCTATCGTGATTTTCGTGACAACTATATGCCAGAGCTATTCTCGGAGCTGGGTTATTCGTACGACGAGAACAAGGGCATTATTACGCAGACGGAACAGATCGTTTCGTTCGGTGTGCTCATGCCATTGGCCTTATTGTTTTTGATCAAGGACAACCGGCGGGGGTTGATTGCAGTGTTCGGTATCATGTCCTTTGGCGTGGCCTTGATGGCTGTATCGACGTGGTTGTTTGATCAAGGGGTGATCACTGGCTTTGCGTGGATGATTGCCACTGGTCTGGGAGTGTACCTGGCGTACGTCCCGTACGGCAGTGTATTGTTCGATCGATTGATCGCGTCAACACGAGTGGTAGCGACGGCAGTTTTTGCGATCTACGTGGCCGACGCCATTGGGTACGTAGGGAGTGTGGGGCTGCAATTGCATAAGGACCTGGGCGCCGCATCGACGACACGTTTAGGCTTCTTTCATGGCTTCACGTATTTCATGGCCGGGCTTGGGCTGGTGATGCTGTTGCTCAGTTGCGGTTACTTTCTGACATTTCATGTTCCGCGCCGTTCGTCGCCAGGAAACGGAAACACAGAACAATAATGATTCTAGTGAGCTTCATCGTGGGCCACTTCCACGGGACCGTAAAAAAGCCATTCCGGTGCTCCGTCACGGGTAAGAGGAGTTCCCTGGAGCAGCGCGCGGACCATGACAATGGGCATATTGCCCTCCTGGAGAATTGCATCATGGAACTGTCGTTCGGTCATATTGCCCGAAACAACAATTTCTCTATGGAGCTGTCGCAATTGTAGCCCCCCTAGCATGTATGCTGCCTGATACAACGGCGAGTAGGCGCCCTCGAAACTTCGCCGCACTTCGGCGGCCGCATTGTTTCGTTCGAATCCTACATGCGATACAAGGTACTCGACGCATTGGTCGGGAGTCATCTGGCGGAGATGATAATTCAATGAAAAGACGATCCTCGCGCAACGATGGGCTCGCCACACAAGGAAGCCGATGCGGTCTTCAGCGGTCCGAGGAAATCCAAGTTCGTACAATCGCATCTCCCAATACAACGCCCAACCTTCGGTCCAGAACGGCGTGCTAAATGGGCGCCGGTCGGGGCGGTAGCGAGCGGCGGCAAAGGCCTGCAAGTTGTGCCCCGGGATCAACTCATGGTGCACCGTCGCTCTGGCAAACGGTACATTGTTGCCACGCAAGCTCTGCACTTTCGCCTCGTGCGCCATACTGTCGGTGGGAAATGAAACACTGATGACTGGGCCACCAGTGAAAAACGGGTTCACCAATTGACGCTCTGGCGTCATCATCTGCATGGCCCACGTTTCGGCAGCCAACGGGGGAACAGTCACCAGATCGTGCTCACGCAAGTAGTCAATTGCCTCCCACGCCAAATCGTGGATCAACTGTGGCTGCCCGCCAGGCGCCACGTGCATCGATTTGACATGCTCCACTGCCGCCTGCCAATCGTCCCCATAGCCCAACTCGCGAGCGGCTTGCAAGAGCTCCCTCCGACACCATTGATATTCGCGATCCGCAATCTCGATCAATTGCTCAGGGGTATACGACACCATCTCATCTGCCAACGCCTCCATCAAACCGTCATGCCCGATCGCGGGACGAGGCTGCCATTGATTTGGATCCGCGGAGCGTTCCCGGCTTGATTCATCCGTGGACCGTTCGCGTTCGTC
This sequence comes from Planctomycetales bacterium, assembly GCA_020426865.1. Classification (GTDB taxonomy): domain Bacteria; phylum Planctomycetota; class Planctomycetia; order Pirellulales; family Pirellulaceae; genus JAGQPD01. Next base: position 4,399 of record JAGQPD010000900.1, on the reverse strand, counting down.
CCGCTCGCTCTCCTTCTGTTCGCCGGACTCCGTCTCGCTTTTGTCAACGACCGTTTGGAGTTGACGCTGCCGCTGCCGCAGTTGATTTGCGAGCAGCAGATAGTCGACCCGATCGGGCTGTGACATCGATCCAAAGTCGAGCTCCTGCAATGACGACAGCCATGAATTCGTCCTTTGCAATCTTTGCGACGGCGAGCGATTGTCCTGCTGCTCACGATTGCGGCGTCCACGGCCACGGCCACGCTGGGGTGACGTTTCGTCTTGATAACGAAGGAGCATTGCTTCCATCACGCCACGCGGTCGGCCGAGCATGGCACGGAGATCCGGTACCTCCCTTGCCGTGACAGCGAAAAGAGCCGCCTGATCTGCCTGATCCGCCTGCTCGACCTGGTTCGGCTGATCGACCCGATTGGTTCGATCTTTCAACACACCCACGTAGGCCTCCAGGGCCTTGTCTGCGCGCTGGTACGGTGACCGAACCCACCAGGAAAACTGCGGATCGTAGCCATCATAGAACCGGTTCCATTCTCGCAAATAGTCGCGATGTTCTTGCACACGTTCGATTGCCAGCTTCCGCTTTGATGGGTCAAGCGAGAGCTCATTGCCATCCGCCAGATGCTTGCAGCACTCTTCGACCTGCAATGCAATGTCGTCAATCGTGCTTGCCAGTTGCTCGGCATTGACGGGGCGGACGGACCAACGGTCTTCTGCCAATCGATGCAATGCGTCAGCATACGGCAGTAGGTCCGCGATCCCTTCGTCCTCGCTCCTGGCTACGCTCAACGCCGCCAACTCGGCCAGCAATTCGTCGCGAAAGCCAGCCAGCTCCTGTTGCTGCTTTGCGTCGAGTCGCGGAGCATCCAGCGCAGCAACTTCGGCCAGCCACTGAGTCGTCAGATCCCACAGACGTTGCCGAGCTACCGGAGACGAGTTGGGACGGTAGAAACGTCGGACGCTGGACATGTCGGCCGAATAGCGTGAGCGCAATTCCGCAATCGCCGATCGGTCGGATTGGTCTGATGTGCCGGTTCTCACCAATTCGGACGGTCGGTCCGATGTGGTTGCTTCGCCAAGAACTCGCAGGAAGAAATCTCGCATGCGGCGTTGGCCGTAATCGCCGCCAATCCCATGGCCTGCACCGGGTACAACGACCAGATCGAAGTCTTTGTCCGCCTTGATTAACGAATCCGCCAAACGCATCGTCGATTCGGGTGGCACATTGTCATCCATTTCACCAACGATCAACAACAGTTTGCCTCCCAAACGGTGAGCGTTATCGATATTGGAGCATTCCGAATACTGGGGTCCGACGGGATAGCCCATCCACTGTTCATTCCAGGAAGCTTTGTCCATTCGGTTGTCGTGGCAACCGCACGCGGCGACGGCGGCTTTGTAAAAATCCGAATAAAACAGCACAGCAGCTGCGGCATTCTGTCCACCGGCAGAGACACCGTAGACGCCAACGCGGTCGAGATCGAATTCCGGGTACTCCTCGGCCGCGGCCTTGATCCACAGAATTCGATCAGGGTAGCCGGCATCTTTCAGGTTATGCCAACAGACGTCGTGGAATGCCTTCGAGCGGTTGGCCGTTCCCATGCCGTCAAGTTGCACGACGATGAAACCCAAATCAGCCAAGGCGGCATAACGATTTCGGGAACTGAAGGATTTGGGGACGAAGGACCCTTGCGGTCCGGCGTAGATCGATTCAATGATCGGATACTTGCGGTGGGGATCGAAATCTTTGGGACGGCAAATGACGCCCCAGATATCGGTAGTCCCGTCACGACCTTTCGCCACAAAGACCTCCAGCGGCGAATAGCCGCGTTCCTGAAGCTCACTGATGTCCGCAATTTCCAGCTGACAGACCAGCGCGCCATCCTCGGCCCGTCGCAACTCATGAACTGGAGCCATATCGACGCGGCTGTAGGTATCCAGCAGATATTTTCCATCGGGAGAATATTCGATGGAATGGTTACCATTGCCTTCGGTAAGTGCGACCAAACCGGTGCCGTCGAAATTGACGCGGTAGTAATGGACAAAGTACGGATCTTGATCGGGGTTCTTACCCGATGCATGGAACCATACTTGACGGTTCGAGGTATCAATACGGTCAATACCTCGAACCACATAGTATCCGGCGGTAAGTTGGTGTTTCACACCGCCTTGCTTGCCATCCAACATATACAGATGCCGCCAACCGTCGCGCTCGGAAACGTAAAGTACTTCGTCGGTCTCCGGCAACCAGTTTACCAGTTGCAGGTCGAGGTTTTCCGTGTGGGCCGTCCAAATAAATGTCTCGGAGACTTCATCCATGATCGTCGTGACTTGCCCCGAGTGGCCATCAACACGTTCGATCCGCAGACGCTGGTGCCCGCGATCGACGTGGTGAAGAAAGAAACTGCGAGAATCCGCGCACCATTCGATGCGTGGACGCCCCCATTCCATCACAATCGGATCGACCTGGGGCCGCACAAGCTGGCGACTGGCGACGTCGAACAACGTCAAATGGTAAGTCGTGAGCTTGTCACCTGGCAGTGCATACGCACGTTGATGCAGAATGGCGCGGCCGCCATTATTGGGCGACGATTCAATCAAGTAGACTTCCTTGTTGTCTCCGGGCTCCGTGCGAAACGCCACCAACGTCGCCGAATCGGGCGACCACTCGAGAAACTGGTAGCCGGCCTCAACAGTTCCGTCGTCACTGAGTGCCAGCTCGTCGAGCTGATCGCTGTCAACAGGGTGGTCTTCACCACCGTTGACGTCTCGATCGGTCGCCGTTTCGTCGATGGCTTGTGCGCGCAGGTACACGTTGCCATCACGCACGATGGCTTGCCAACGGCCATCCGGCGAAATGGCACTGCCAACTCGTCCCCGACCGCGTCGACCGCGCGCGGACCGAATTACATCGTCACGATCATTTCCCTCGTCACCGGCACTCGCAAGCTGAGGAATGGCGGAATCGCCTGCCTCTAATTTGCGGCATTCGTAGCTTGTACGATCACAAAGCCACCAAGCGTCACCGACGCGTACCGTGAACGTTGCCGCGTCATCGGCGAAATGCAACTCGGAAAAAGGCAATTTGTCGGCCGCGATCGACGATCCTGTCGCCATCGACAGTGATTGGGCCAACCGCGAATGATCAAACGCGGCCTCGCGCTTACCCGCGTCTGTGTCAACCAGCACGAATTCCGCAGCGCCATCGCGGAGATTGTTTCGATACCAAAAGTATTTGCTGCCGCCAAACCAGTGCGGACGTATCCGTTCCTTGTAGACACCTTCACTGCTCGCGGCGCGACCGCGTCGCTGAGGGGACTGCGGTTCGGAAACCGACGTCTCCGACGTCTCCGACGTTTCCGAATCGACGGCCGACGCATCTCGGCTGATTGAAATCAGCAATAGCCAAACGAAGAGCGGGCCCAGCAGCACACAATTCCTGCGCATGAAATTCACCTTTCCCATCAAGGACAACAGTGGGTGGGTCGCGGCGGTGGGTAACAATCCCTGGAGTTGATGGCATCATTCTCCAGGATCAGATTCCGGCAACTTAGTATACCGGCAATCCAGTATAGTTGTCGGCGACCTGGCGGTCACGTCGGATTGTTGCGAGACACAAGTCGCGACGTTACAGTGTAGACTTTGCGAACGAGATTCCATCAGCACGGTTCAACCGCCTATTGCCAAACAGGGCCCCAGTTATGCAAGCATCCATTCTAGCTCGACACATTCTCTTCCACGTGTCGAGGGCAGCGGTCTACCCATTGGTATTCGTCCTGTTCATAACGTTGGTGCAACCCGCTTGGGGACAACGGCGAAGCGGTTCGGAAAATCCCCACGGAGTTGGCCCTGACGCCGCCAAAGAGCAAACGCGAAAGCTGATCGTGGCCAATGGGCTTGAGGCGACGCTGTTTGCCTCCGAGCCAATGATCGTGAATATCGCGGACATGGACATTGACGCTCGTGGTCGCGTGTGGGTGACAGAAGGAGCCAATTATCGTTCGTCGTTTCAGCGATGGGGTAAACTCCGTCCGGAGGGAGATCGGATCGTGGTTTTGGCGGACACCAACCTGGACGGGCAGGCCGATTCGTCGACGGTCTTCTATCAAGACAACACGATCAACACTGCCCTGGGAATCTGCATCTTGGGAAACCGTGTGATCGTAAGCTGTTCGCCACATGTGTTCATTCTCACGGACACAGATGGGGATGACCGCGCGGACAAACGTGAATTGATGTTCGAGGATGGCTCGCGAGGTGACCACGATCATTGCCTCCATGCGTTTGTATTTGGTCCCGACGGCAAACTGTACTTCAATTTTGGCAATGAAGTCCGCTCGCTATTTCGCCCCAAGGGGGGGACACTCGAATTGCCATTGCACGGCGCCGTTCCCGAACACGAACG
>JAGQPD010000899.1 GCA_020426865.1 Planctomycetales bacterium | reverse complement strand
GGGGTCGTCCGGCGACTCTTTAAATTCCGCCAACGTGACGTTGCCCCGTCGCGTTGCCCCGATGTTGACTTTTTTCGATTCGATTTCATCGAACGCGACCACGCCGCGGCTCGTCTGGGCCGCGGCGGCCGATGTCGTCGCAACAGCAGCAATCGCTCCCGTTCCCGTGGCAGCCAGCAGACCTCTTCGGCTTAAAAGTTCTTTCGCCATACAGTGTCTCTCCTTTCCCATTCGTTATTCTTAAAGCCCCTAAACATGGGGATCCGGCACATACTTGTTCGAGACGCTCGCAACTTCTCGGCCCGGGCCCTCGTTCCATACCCGTTGTGCGGCGCTGTGCAGGATCAAGAATCCGACCGCCGACGTGTTTTTTTGGGGAGAGCGACCTGTGTCAAGACTATCGTTTCCCGTCTCGCTTGGGGAGAACGTCGCTCCTCAAGGTGGAATTGTTGCTGACAGGCATCAGGGCGGATCGACACTAGGCTGGCGACCTTCGCCTCAGAGCTCTCCGTCGGTGAATTTACCCCGCAAGCACTGTCGCAACTGCCGGATCGCTGCACCGTGCCGCTTGCTCGCAGCGTCGGACGATATTCCCAGCAGCTCGGCGATGTCGCGATTGGAATGTCCCTCGATATACCGCAGTCGTAGGACTTCCTGATGGTCGACGCTCAGCCTTGCAAGTGCTATGTCCAGGATCTCGCAACACTCGTCCAGCTCCACCGCCGCTTCTGGTCGTCGATCGTCGTGGGCCACCTCCGGGAACTCCCAACTCGTATTCGAGTCGCCGCCACAACGCTCGCGCGAGACGCTGCGCTTCTCCGCCCCGAAGTGATGTCGCCGGAGGTCAATAAGCACCTGCCGAGCAGTCTGTTCCAACCACTCCACAAATGGCATCGGCCGGCGCTCGACAAACTCCCGAAACCGCCGAAATGCTGTTAAACGCGTTTCTTGAAGAACATCGGAACTGTCAAACCGTCGCTGCAGTGACCGGTCCTTCCGGACTCGAATCTGCGAACGAAGCACCCCTTCGTGCTCCCTAAACAACGCGTCCAGATACTCGTCCACCGACATTTCGTTGGAGTGACCCATAGTGACGTATCCCTGCCCTGTTGATTCGATCCCGTTGCCCGCCAAATCCAGGACGGCGACCAGCTCCCCCGCCGTCCTGCCTCAAGGTAGGTAGCGAACGTGAATGCGTCAATGCCCATCCCCCGAAATGGTGGCTTGATTCTTGCCCTCGTCCCGCCTGCCCTACCAGATTTCCAACCACCAGATCTGGTCGCTCACATCACTGTCTGTGTTACGTTGTGGTACGACGGTCGCCAGCCCTACGTCTTCCATTCCCGCAGGTCGCGGTTCGCCGAAACTGCAATTGCCCCTTCCGGATTCTGCCGTCAAGTAATGGAATTCCCCGTCCGGACCCTTACGGGCGTGCAACATGACTTGATCGCCGGTCTGGATGGGACCATCACCGTCCACTTTCTCGATACACCAGATTTGATCGCTCGTCAGCGGGTCGAGTCCTCGCTCCGGCACGACCGTTACCAGACCACAGTCCTCTGTCTCAGGCGGGCGTGGACCAATCTGCCGATTACCTTGACCCAATTCAGCGGTCAGGTGATACGGGATCGGCTCGGTCTTGGTCCTTGTGCGCAAGGTCACCAGGTCACCACTACAAATCGCCCCCTCGCCGTCGACCTTCTGGATCCACCACAGTTGATCGCTTTCTTGGGGCATTGTGTTGTCATCGGCCTTGACAGTAACCAGTCCCAGTTCATTTTGGCCGGCGCGGCGTTCACCGAGCCGACGATTTCCGCGGCCCACGTCGGCGGTGAGGTGGTAATACGACATCAACCTGCGTACCCTCGTGCTGAGGAGAATCGCGTCGCCAGAGCGGAGGTCCCCTTTCTTGTCGGCATTTCGCCAATTGGGATGTACTTTCTCGAATACCTTCCGAAACGCATCGCCTTCGGCAACGTAGATCGCCACCGAGTAGGCAAAATCTTCGCCGCCGACACGACATGCGTACTTCTGTTCAATGCGGATGATCGGTTGCCTCTTCCCATCGACGCTCTCTTCGTACGTCACGGGCCAGTCGAGGACATATCGTCCATGCTCGTACATATCGCCATGTTCCATCTTTTCGGTTTTGACCATCCGATCGGTCGACAGCACGCCGTGATGGAAGTAGCGAAACCGATGAGGGTCGTGCGTTTCGAAGATCGTGTACGTGCCGCCGTCAAATAAAAACGTTTCCAGGTGTACTTCGGTCAAGCCTTCATCGGCGGCCACTTGTCGCAGATGTCTTTGCTGGAATTCGGCCAACACCGTTGCTTCCGTCCGCGCCGGTCCCGACAGTCCGCCGCGGCCCATTCCGCCGCCAGTGAAGTGCAGCACCAGACTCACTAGCGCCATACATGTCACCGCTGTCCACGACCACGCCTGCCATTGACGTTGGCAGCGGCGGAGGACCCGGCCAACGACGTCGGTTCGACGAGCCAGGATAGCGTCGCCCTCGAGGAACCGCGCCAGATCCGCGGCCAGTTCCGCCGCCGATTGGTATCGCTCCTCGGGAGCTCGCCGCATGGCCTTCATTGCCACAGTGACGAGATCGCGAGAACGGCCTTGCCCCCGGCGCAATCCCATCCCCAATTCCCCGCGGCGGATCCGTTCCATCAGCGGAATGTTTCGCGCCCTGGCAAAAGGGTGTCTGCCGCAAACCGCTTCCCACAGGGTCACTCCCAATGAATACACGTCCGAACGAGCTGTCACCTCCGACGATTCGCCAAACAGTTGTTCGGGGCTCATGTACGCCACCGTCCCCACGACGTCACCGCTGTGTGTTACCGTTTCACCTACGACATTCGTCGCCAGTCCAAAGTCAGTGACCCAAATATGGTCATGCTCGTCGATTAGTAAATTGCCGGGCTTCACGTCGCGATGCACAATTCCTTTCTCGTGGGCAAAATGCAACGCCAACGCTGCGTCCCGTATCCATACGGCAAGAAGTCGATTACGATCTTCGTCACGAAACTGTGCGGAACGAGAATGTAGCCCTGTCGGCGCCGGAACCTCATCGTCGACCTGCTCGCCAGTCGCGGACTGCTTTCGTGGATGTTGACCAGGTTCAGTGGATGAGGTTGCTCCAGCAATGGCGTGGTCGGCGTCCAGTTCCCGGGCGGGCTCGCCGAGCACATTGGCCAATGAGCGTCCAGCAATCAGACGCATCACGAAAAAGTGCGTGCCGCGATCGACGCCCATTCCATACACCGGCACGATGTGCGGATGATCCAAGGACGCCGCGGAGATCGCTTCGTTCTTGAAGCGTTTGAGTTTCTTCGGGTCGAGCATCGCCAAAAACGGATATACCTTGACCGCCACGCGCCGCCGGAGGGGCTCCTGTTCAGCCTCGTAAACAATCCCCATCCCACCCCGACCTATCTCGCGGATCAGCCGGTACTCGCCCAGATACTCTCGTTGGACAAGGCCCTCCACGAACGTGGCTGATCGCCCCTTTCGTCGGTGCAGACTGCGAATCGACGCCAGTACGCCAGGCAACTCATCGGCCAGTTCCGGATAGCGCTGCTGGTATTCGGCCAAGTCAATCTTCTCACCGGCCTCCAACGCGTCCGCAAGTTCGTCGGCCATTCTTCCGAGCAGCAGGTCCCGGGAACCGTCTTCGTCCCCGCTGCCGACCCAGCTGCCGTCAAATTGTGATTCTTCGTCTGACATTCGCTTCCACGCGCTCGCCCACTACCACTCGTTTTCTCCAGCACCCCAGCGGATCCTACTTCTTCCGATCAACCCCACAAGGGCCCGTCCCCCCTCTCTGTCAGTCTACTGTCTGGATGCCAAAAGATCATCTCCCGGGCTAGTGCTTTGTGACACCCTGCAAAAACCACCAAAACCCCAAACAAAAACCCAGAAAACAAAAACCCAAACAAAAACCCAGACGCGCTTCTGGAATGGGCAGTCTGGGTGAGTTGCGTAAACGGGTCGTGGCTGGTACCGGCGGGATTACCCGGTTTGCCTAGCGTGCCCGGTTGAGTAGCGCGTCTTGATTTTGGGGGCGACTGATCCGAGGCGCGCTGCTTGACATGGCGAGATGGGGGATATTTGCCAAGCAGGACTTCAGAGACTATCGGGTGCGGTTTTGTGGCGCGCCGGATGTTCTAAAATGAGCTGGGGAACTCGGGGCCGAGCCGAGATTCTCGCTGACTTACTTCCGGCTGCGAGTCGAGATAGAATTCCATTGCGCCGGTGAGCAGACAGAGCCACACTTCGCTCGCCCCGGAATCAAAATAGAGCTTCTTCTTGTGCGTGATTTCTGTGGCTGTGTTGCCTGGCGACAACAGGTCGATGCAGATTTCCGGAGCGATTTCAAATAGTTCCTGATGCCGCACCAGCTCGAATCGCTGGTCTGAGTACCAGCCGACGTCGACCGCCTTGACTCCGTCCAGAGTCGAGAGTGGGCATTCAGCAAGCGGTTGCCCACCGATCAGGTCGCGGAGCGTCAACAGAATCTGTGATTGCCGATAGCTGTTTACTCCCGATGGCGGCGGATTCATGATAATCTGTCCATGGGCATTGGTCTCGATCCGAAACGGCAATTCCGCCAAGGCTGTGTCCGACATTAGGTCACGCCAACGCCGTCGGTTGAGCGCCAGTTGCTCTTGTCGCTCCGCTATTTCAACGATCATTTGCATTACGTGTTTCCTGTGGCGATTGACCTCACGATAGTATTGTAGCGACAAACGCCCCAGCGCGAAAATATAGTCATCGGCGCGCGAAGCGTCCCGTCCGCACCCTGCCGCACGTGCGATGGCAAGGAATCAGCTGCTGTCACAACCGGCAACCCTGCCAACCACCTCCGACGGGCATCGCCCGACAGCGCCTTCCCCCACCTGCCAGCGCCGAATCAATTACTCACACTCCCCAAAGCCGTCCTTCCAGATCGTGTAGTCCGCCGCATTCACCTCGGCATCACCGTTGCCGTCGGCTTCCAAAGCGACGTTGCTGCCAAAGCTATCCTTAAAGACCGTGTAGTCGGCGGCATTGACGCAGCCATCAAAATTATAGTCGCCGAAAAGAAAGGGGAAGAAGACCGGTTGGAGTCGGGGGACGGGGCGGGTGGTTTCGGGCAGCAGCGCGTTGGGGTCGCGGGCCAAGAGCGCGTCGGCGGCGGCCACGGACGCAGCGGTCGCGGCGAACGACACCAGTGAGTCATCGCGGGTCGGACCTTGTCCGGGCAACGCCTCGGTCGTCGCGTGCTCGGCGAAGTAGCGGAGCAGGTCCTGGGAGGAGGGATCCGCTTGCCCGGCGATGCAAGCCACGCCGGTGGGCGGCTCGGGAACGGCGGCCAGCAGGTCGGCGGCCAGCAACGTGCGAGTTTCCAAGGCTTCGGTGGCCAGGGCAACGGCAACTCCCGCGAAGCGACCCAGGCGACGACTTCTTCTTACCAAGGTAGGCATCTGCGTCCTCCAAGTGAGATTCCGTCGCGTGCATGTTCATGCACTATCACACCGGAGACATCCAGCGTAAACGGTGCAGTTGGCGTCGCACCTTTCTTCCAGAGGCTATATCAGGGTAATCTCGCCAAAATTGCGTTTGAATTCGGCGCCCGAAATCGTAATCATGCCGTCCGCATTGTCGCCCGACGCCCGAGCACCACTGACAACCCCAGCATTTCGATTGTCGACGCCGTGCGGATTGTAGAGTACGACGGTGTACTGCGGAATCAACACACCGCTCCAGGGACTACGTTGATAGCCGCTAATCATGACGGTATGGACCATATAGACATGGGATGCGACGAACAAGTTGGAATCCATTGCCGGTGCACCCGTTGTCGACACGGTGGTGGGTCGGGAATTTCCGACGGCGTAAAGGTAGTCCAAGATACTGTCGTTGTAATACGGGTTGACATTTCCGTCCGTCCATAGCCGCGTGAAGGGACTATTACCGGTAATAGCGGCAAGTGCATCCCCTGCGTACCCACCCAGCGCTGTATTGAGGTTAACATTAAGCAATGTCGCCAGTGCCCGATTCATGATAATTGGCCAGCTTTCACCTTCTTGGCCACGGAAATGTGCGGCAGGATCCGTACCGAGCAACGTACAATCGAAGTGCACGGTCACCGTAGTGGGCGTGTAGCTTCCGCTGGCAGCGCGTTGGAACAACGACACGTTGTAATTGCCGTCGCCCACGTACGTGATCCGCGAAGCCAAGTCGATACCGCGGATGGCGGCCACACCCATGGAACTCAGGATAAAGCAGTTGTTCGCGTTTCCTTGAGAAATGTCGTTAAAGGCAACCCCATTGACGGCCGTGACATAGGCGTTAAAGTCGTTGCCGCTCCCTCCGATGGCGTACTCATTATTTGAGCCGGCGTCGAGAAAGTCATCGCCGTTTTGGCCCATGAGATGATCGTAGTCGGCGCCGCCGAACAGCCGGTCGTTACCGTCCTGCCCATAAAGGTAATCTGCGCCCTGGTGTCCATACAACAGGTCGTTCCCGAAGCCACCATACAACAGGTCCATGCCATCATTGCCGATAATCCGGTCGTTTCCTGCGACTGCTCCGTTGAAGGATTGGACGTTCGACGTGAAGTCGCCGTAGGCGAGATCGTTTCCCGGCCCGCCGTATATGGAATCGTCCCCTCCGCCGCCGACGATGTCGTCATTGCCGATTCCTCCGTAAAGCAGATCGCGGCCGCCATTTCCATTGAGGGTGTCGTTGCCAGCGTCGCCAAAGATGACGTCTCTGGCCGAGCCGCCATTGAGGGTATCGTTGCCGGTGCCGCCATACATAGTCGATGGCAGATTCGTATTGTTGTTTACCAAGTCGCTCCCTCCCTTGGTGCTGATATTCAGACTTCTTACGCTCGCCCCCATGTTCCACGTTGTGCTGGCTCCCGTGGGGCTAATGCTTTGAACCATCGTGTCCGCACCCGACCGATACACCGTTAGGTTGTCGTTCGCGTCGTTACATCCGATGGAAAGGACGCCGTTTTCCGCTACGAAAATTGAAGTGACGGTCATCATTTGGCGGTGTTCCAGCGATTCCAAATGAAGTTGACTCCGGCGGGTTCTCTGGACCGATTGATTCTGCAGACGGGCTTTAGGCGAGCCATACATCGTTCGATTTCCTTGCTTGTTGCGGTGAGGTGTATCGTAGCCAACGAGCTAAGCGGAAATGCAAACGATCTGTTACAGTGGAACAGCACCTGCATGGTAAAATGCTTCGCGTGGCGGTCTACTCCTTCGGCCAGTCTGGCAAATCAAACTTCTTCACGACGTTGGCGGTGTGCTCATCGTAGTGCCGCTCCATTTGCAGTAACAAAGCTTTGAGTGATGGCCAATTGGTGGCCGGAGGTTTGGCATCCAGTGCCGTGTTCTCCAGAAGGTAGGAGTAACGTCGACAAAAATCATCAACCCTTTGCATCGCCCTCGCTTCTTCTTTTCCGCTCCACTCCGGATGACGCGCTTGGTAATCGGGTGGCATTTGTGCTGGATTCCAATCGAAGACGGGAATCTTGGGATCAAGAGCGTGATAGAGCTGCGAGAAAAACAGTAGCTGTCGGCCTGCCATGTGCTCGGCGTTCCAGCGCGGCGTGTGGGTTCCGTTCGACGGTTTGAAGTTCATTTGGGTTGTCGAAAGCTTTCGAAACACATCTTGGGAACGGCGATTGGCCGCTTCCATGCGGTCGAAGAGCTCACGGAGATGGGCTGGAATTGCGGGTGGCTTTTCGAGCAGCACCGCCGGGTCGATGAACTTGCTGCTCGAATCTTCCACTTGGGACTGTCCCAGCGAGATACAGGGAAACACGGCCAGCTCGCATGCAAGAACAACAACGCTCGGCCAGAAAAAATGAAAGGCGTTTGACATGGGGATCCCCTTCGAGTGATGTGCCCTTCGAGTGATGTGGTGCGACGCTTGGCTTGGCTCTAGGTTCAAGCAGCCAGCCTCTGTCGCCATCATTGTAATGTTGTGCCAGAGCCTCGTGTACAACTGGCGAACGTATCGACGCAGCAGTTCCCTTTGGCAGCTTGCGCCCTACGCGGAGACTGCCTGGTTCAGAGCTCGCGCGAGGTTTCGAAGGACACTGCCCGTGTTACAGGCGGAGTTTTGCCCAAGCCCAGTCTTGATGATCGGGTTGAGAGTCCATCGTTTCCTGATCGTTCCCTGGGCGGTGACGCGGCATCGAATTTACCATTTTAGCCGCTTCGCAAATGGTTGCGCCTCGTGATGGTCCGTTGCCGAGCAGCGCTTGCGCTTGGTGCAATCCAAGCTGCGTAAACTGGCTGCTGTAAATATGGCGCAGGAGAAGCTGGGGCATGCGATCCAGGCGACAGTGGGTACGCTCGAAGGAGCAGAGGACCGCGGCGCCACTTAGCGTGTTCGTGCCAATTTCATTTTGGCAGGTTATATTGCCCACACTGCCACTGAATGGGACGTTGCGGGTTGCTACGCGCGCAGCAGTGCTAGCTCACATTGCATGCAGGCAGTGCCATCACTTGGTCTCGCAATAGCAATAACCTATGGAGAGTCGGTTTGGGCCTCAAGTCCAATTCGCCGTCATGTCGAATTAGCCTATGCGATTGTGAAGTTGTGGACGCAATCGCAGGCTGTCTACACCTTACCCCCTCTAATCTGTCACGTTGGACCGCCGTCGCCGAATGCTCGACGCTGAGTGATGTGGGGGCGTGAATAGCGCCGTATTTCTCCCCTGCCCTTTGGTCCGGCGAGTTACGGAACGCGGGGAGTGGCCGTAACTTGTGGGTTGTGCTTGACTTACAGGGAAATCGGTCGGCTTGGCAGAAGGGGGGGCAATTGGTATATTGGCACGTTCCGTCGCAATGTTGCATGGCTGTCGCAGCCGTTGGGGGTAGACGCTGTGTGACTTGGTGAGGGATTGGGCCAGCTGGGGACAGCTGGTTAACGATGCCAGCGTAGCTTCAATCGGCAG
>JAGQPD010000898.1 GCA_020426865.1 Planctomycetales bacterium | reverse complement strand
TCGTCGGACGATACGACCAAGATGTCCAGATCGCCGTCAGATTCTAAATCCAACACACGTGTCGCAGCCTCGTGAACACCGGCGTCGGGTGACGATGCCAATTGGAACTGTCCTGCTCCGTCGTTCATCCAGACGCGGTGGACTTGTCCGTCACCGTTGACGACGAAAAGATCCAAATCGCCGTCGTTGTCCCAGTCGCCAGCTACCGCTGCCACAGATGCATCGTCGAGATCGTCGGTGAAGACCTTTGTCCAAAGCAAGTTACCCGAACTACGCCACAATTCATTGGAAACGCCACGATTGATAACGAAAATGTCGTTGCGACCATCGCCATCAAAATCTTGAACAACGATATCCGTGGTCGCGGCGACCGATCCGACAGCACGGGGCGCTCCGAATTGCCCCGCCCCTGAATTCAGAAGCACTTTGTTGTCCGCCACCTGGTCGGCTACGATGATGTCTAACTTCCCATCTCCATTGACATCCGCCAACGTTAATGCCGAACTGTTGATTCCCGTTGCCAGCGTAGACGGAGTGAGCCACTTACCACTACCGTCGTTCTTTAGCAATAGCAGCTCGTGCCCCGACGTCGCAACTACCACGTCCGAGTCATTATCAAGATCCACGTCGCCCACCGCAACGGCAGTAGCGGCGCCATTCCATAGCGTGGTGGCCGCACGGTAATAAAATGAACCTTGGCTCGGCAATACGAATAGCACGTCACTTTCACTTGCCTGGCTATTTGCCGCATTGGAATCGAATTCACCATACCCCGGCAGCGCCCGGACGGTCGTTGTCAACCACTCCTGATCACGACGTACGTCGATATTGGAGACCGAAATCTGTGCTTGAACGAGAAAGCTGGCGCTGCTTCCAGGCGCCAAGTCGAACGACAAGGACAGTGACTCTCCCAATGGCCCGGTCGGAGTATGGACGATGCCGGTACCAGTGATAGTCGATTCTAGTAGCTGGACCTCCTTCAGAATGTCCGGAAGTAGATACTCGAGCGCGGAGAATCGCGTGGCGTGGCTGCCGAAATTGGCGACGGTCGTGCGAAGTGTCACGACATCTCCGTCGGTTGCGAGGGAGCCATCCATCGTGTGGCCAACGCTGAGGTCGACCGGGTTGGCATTAAGCAACACTGCGCCATCGCTGATACTACTACCCTGTTGAAAGATATCGACATCTCCATCTCCGTCGAAATCTCCGAATGCCGGTCGATTGCCTGCCGAACTGGGCAAGAATACGGATGGGCTAAATACCCCTTCTCCGTCATTGAGCCAAATCTGTTCATATACTGCCCCATTAAAAAATCTATTCCAGAGATCTAGGTCTCCGTCGCCATCCGCGTCGAACACACTGACGTTGTCTACTCGCAAGTTCGCTAAGTACTGTCGTGATAGCATAAATCGGCCAGCGCCATCGTTTACGAGCACGTACATGCCATCTTTCAATGTCGCGAGGATCAAATCGTCGAAACCATCTCCATTGATATCGCCGACCGTTGCCGTGTTGGCTTGGGGGAGCTCCTGTTCATCGGGTGTTAGGCGGCCGCGCCCATCGTTGAGGAGAATCGCGCCGGACCAAACATCCAAATCGCCGTCGTTATCGAAATCCGCAATCTCGGCGTACTGCGCCGACTGGGTCATGGTGAGACCTGGTTGGGCAACGAAACGCCCCGTTCCGTCGTTGAGCCAGACATAGGTATAGTCACCCACTCCCAAGGCGTCTAAATCGCCGTCGCCATCGAAGTCGGCCAATCTGGGTACGGCGTGTGCGGCGAATTGTTCAAAAAGCTCTGGCATAGCCGAAAAGCCTCCCGTTCCATCGTTGAGCCACGTTTGATACCCGAACCGTACAGGGAGAAAGAGGTCCACGTCGCCATCTCCGTCCAGGTCGCCTAACGCAGGGATACCTGATACGGGTAGGCTATCGTCAGCCGGAGTGAAACGAGCCTCGCCGTCATTCTTCCAAACGACAAGTGCCGTGTTGACTACATTCAACAATGCGTCGAGATCGCCATCGCCATCCAGATCGGCCACACCGGCCAACCGATTATCTCTTGTCGGAAGCGATTCCGCAAGAAAACGGACGCTTCCGTCGGTGACACGTGGCACTACCTTTTGTACATACGACGCGGTATTGTCATGCCTATTGAAGTCGATATGCTCGTCGCTCACACTTGCACTGACGCTCACAAGCGGCCAGTCGGTTGAATCCTGCGAATGGACATCCGGCGCTGTGCCACGAAGTTGATAGACGATCGTTGCACCGGGGGCAAGACTTACAGTATCTGTTAGATACTCGCCGTTGATCGATCCGACCACGGCTGCAGAACCGGTGCCCGGCGACAGGTCGACAGCGAGCAGTGAATTCTCACTCGTGTTTGTCAGGCGGATGGCCACCGTTGCTTCGTCGACCGCCTGTTTCCCAAGATTCATCACAGTCACCGAGTAGACTTGCTCATCACCTTCGCGTACGAATGCTTGAGTCGTCGTTGCGTCGATGGCCAGGTCGACGGTATCTGAGGCATCCGTGTTCTCCCAAATTAATAGCTTGCCATCAGCGGTCCGCGTCAATACGTCCACCCGACCATCGGCGTTCATGTCCGCCAGATGAAGGAATGCCTGCGGAAATTGTTCGTTGGAGGGGTAGGGATCAAATTCCTGTCCATTAACAGAGAAATTTCCTTCTCCGTCGTTAGTGTAGATAAAACTGGAAAAAAATCGATTTCCTACGAACGCATCCAAGTCACCATCGCCGTCAAGATCAGCCAGATCGACCCACTCGCTGTCGCTAGACTCAAGCAATTGGCCGCTACGCGTGAAACGACCTTGGCCGTCGTTAAGAAGCACAAAGCTGCGCGCGGCGTAACGGTGAACCACGAAGATGTCCAAATCTCCGTCTCCATCAACGTCCCCGATGGCAGAATTGCCGGTGTCGCTACCAGTGGGGATGATTTCGGCGACGAATGATCCTCGTCCAGTATTCAGGTACGCAGTACGTGCAGTAACTGAATCGATATCTCCGTCGCCGTCGATATCCCCCCAATTGTACGCAGGCACCGTGACATTGCGGCCGGCAAAGTTCCCTTGACCATCGTTGAACCACGCATTCCGTTCCCCGTCTTCCAGAAAGATATCCGCAAAACCATCTCCGTCGAGATCGCCGATTACTACTTCTGCGACGCCGTTGGACGTTTCGATCGTTGACTGAAATACAAATAGCCCTGAACCATCATTGAGCAAGATTGTTGCATGGGTTCGAGAGGCGGTCACCACATCCAAATCGCCGTCTCGATCCAAGTCACCCAATGCGATATTGTCGGCAAACAATACGCCGGGTCCCGGTTCGGTCTGCAGAAACTGACCGTCATCATTCCGCCACAACGTCACGGACCTGCCATTGTGACTGAGGAAGAGATCGAGATCTCCGTCACCGTCGATATCACCAGTGTCGACGCGCCGCACATCGTCTCCAATCAAATCACCACGAATAAACAGCCCGGAATTCATCACGGACGTTCTTGTAACCGTAAAGAACAACGAGTCATGATTGGATTGGGGACTTCCGTCGTCCGCCTCCAAGTCAAAATGCACTTCCGCCGCCAACTCGACGAATAGTTCGTGGGTCGAATTCGGTGGAATTTCCGATGGTATCGTCAATTGCATCGAGTAGCGCAGCTCGGCACCGACCGGAAGATAGATCGGATCCGACCAACCAGACGACAGACCGCCGGGAATCGCGTCGGTATGAGCGCCGCCACTTGCGTCAACGCCAAGCAACTGCAGCGAGCCAGCAATACCCAATAAGTCTAACCGCAACGACGCTGATTCAACTTCCGTGTCACCAAGACTATTCGCAACGGTCAATTGCACCGGTATCACCGCACCCGGGGACGCCGCGGATACGTCTGCGCTATATTGCACCGTCACGTCCATATTTCCGTTGTAGGCTACCTGGTTGTAGCCGCCACCACCGCCCGTAAACAAAAGATCTAGATCACTGTCACCGTCAAGATCCTCGACATATATCCGAGTAGCAGATCGATGGGGGACTACGAACGGCTCGCCTTCCGAATAGATGCCGTGGCCGTCATTCATCCACACCGCGAGAAACTGCTCACGATCACTGCGTGCAAACGCCACGTCCAGATCACCGTCGCCATCAAAGTCCGCCAGCCTCACGAACTCCCCAGATTCAGAGATCGCGGGTATCTCGCCTTCCTGAAACGACGCTCTTCCGTTATTCGCAAATACCCTGGTTGAAACGCCACCGGCAGCTATCAAATCGAGGTCACCGTCGGCGTCAACATCACCGACAGCAACACTGTAAAACTCCGTGCCAGTGATTCGAGGTCCAAATGCGGAAAACGTGCCATTGCGATTTAGATATGGCTGCACTCCCAACGGTGAGACTACTGCGATATCGGCGTCCCCGTCCCCGTCCAAATCCCCGATGCCAAGGTCGCGTCCATTCGCACCTGCACCGCCGGAGTTGGAAAATCTGTCCCCACCTTGATTGACGAATAGTCGATTCAGAGAATTCTCTGACAACGTGATGACGTCAAGCCAGCCATCATTGGTAAAATCGGCCACGAAGATATCAGTAATTCCCGTGCTGACGTTGGTCGTTGTCGCTCCCTCAAATGTTCCGTCGCCCAGATTCCGTCGCACGGTCAGAGTATTGCCAATCGCAGAAACAATATCGAGGTGACCATCGTTATTGACATCTGCTAAGCGTACTCGCCGCGAGCTATCAGCAAACGTAATCGCGAGATTCAAATCGTCCCCATCACGCACGAAGACGCGCGTGCCGCTTATACTATCTACAACGACCAGGTCGCGCTCGCCATCTCCATTTACGTCGCCAAAGGCGAAGTCGTCACCCAGGAACTGCGGCGCGGATGCTTCCTCGGCGGCGAATTGCAGGGTTCCGCCACTACTTGATACAAACGACGACACAGAGTCAGTGCGACGGTTGTTGTTGGGATTGACGTCCGCATCGTATGTGGTTGGTACGTCGACGCGCGCTACCGTTTGGTCGATCGTCGATGACGCCCGTTCTACCGTGGAACGGTCTCCCACCGACATGGAAAATACAAACACTAGTGTACTCCCCACCGGCAGGCTGACCGCTGTCGCAAACGATTCCGAGATCAAGCCGGTCACAGCACCGGTTGTGGCACCATCGAACGGCGTTATCGCGGTAACGTGAAAATTGGAATACGTTTTGGGAAAGGTCACGAAGACATGGGCGTCAACAATCGATACGGTCCCGTCGTTGGAAACGCTCACAGAATACGTTTGTTCGAAGGATTCAATTGCATTGGGCGAACCCCGTTGCAATTCGATCGATAGGTCAACGCCGTCAGAAACCGACTCAATTACGGGGAGGGGGCTCGTCGCCTCGAATACCTCACGGTTCGAGGTATCGAGCCAACTGGAACTTGAAATCGCCAATAAGCAACGGTCTTCGAGTACCTCAACTCGCAATGGGTCCGCTAAGTTGATGTTGCGATGACGCTTGCGCACGTTCGCCGACCCACGACCAATAATCATCATGCCACTCCTGCAGCTTCTTGGCTGCTGCTTTCCCCTGATACTGGCTGTCGGCCATCGGTGCTGTTCGCTTCCGGTTGGCGTTGTCCCCGGGGACAATTATAGTGACACTACCATAGTCCAGTCAACGAACGACACAGTTCCTGCCGGAGGCCGTCGAGAACTGTGTCGATTTGGGTGAACTCGCTACAATATCGCATTTCTTGAGTGGTCCCGTCTTCCGCAGACAACTGCCAAAAAGTGTGGCATTGTCTTTGCGACTCGGAGTGCGACGCAAGTAAGCGAGTAGAGTCCAGTAGACCTTCAGATTAAGCTACGCAGTTAGCCGCCTAGACATCACGTTGCGACTTGCCATAAGGGAGTATCGAACCTTGTTGTTTCACAGCTGCTAGAGCGACGAATGAACCTAGTAGGCACGACGATCACTTTCGTCTCGCCAAATCTCCTGGATTCAACGGGTTTCGCTAGTGCTTTGTTCCAATTGGGAA
>JAGQPD010000897.1 GCA_020426865.1 Planctomycetales bacterium | reverse complement strand
GTGAAATGGGCGTGCACGTTAACCGCGACTTTGCCACTGGCCCCGCAATCGCACCGGACCGCCGTCGTCAACCCAAGATCATCCTGCCCCCGTGCGCGACCATTTGTCGTAGTGACAGCCACTTGTGATACCGGAGGGCTTGCGCCCGGCCGCTTCTACGGAATCGATCACTGGCGCGAGATCCGAAGTGTAAGAGCCTTCATTTCCCGCTGAAGTGTCTCATACAATTCGTCGGCCGTCGATAGATCATCGTCCGTCGCACGCATTTCAAGTTCTTTTGCAAGCGATTGACACGTGCTAGGACCAAGAAAAAGGAGGGCACCTTTTAACGAATGGGCGTGTAAGCGAACACGTTGTGGTACACGTTCTGCAATGGCAGATTGAAGCTCACGCATTAGACGCGGTGTGTCTTCGAGGAACACATGAAGAACGTCCCGTAGCAATTGCTCGTTGTGGCGAACTGTTCGCAACGCGTGAGACCAATCAAAGGATTCGGATTGTGAGTTGGAAGTCGGGGCGAGTGAACGAGCGTCTCGTCGTTCGGCCGGCATAGGGCGATCGATCTCGTTAGCGTCGGGAATCTGTTCTGATTGATTTGCCGGAACACGTGAGCGGTGCGATGCCTTCTTGTCATCCGTGGCGGGGGAAGTAACTTCCACCAACAGCTGCCGAAGCTGTTCACCGCGAATTGGTTTGGAGAGATAGTCATCCATCCCTGCATCTAAGCACCGCTGGCGGTCGTCTTCCAGGGCGTAGGCGGTCATTGCGACGATGGGGACGCGGCGTTTTCCCCGCGTCTGTTCGTTTTCGCGAATTCGGCGAGTCGTCTCGATTCCGTTCAACTCGGGCATTTGGACGTCCATCAACACGACGTCGAATTCTTGCTGCTCGAGTTGTGCCAACGCCTGTGGGCCGGTACTGGCAACTGTAACACGGTGATTGTCTTTGGCGAGGATCCCCAATGCCAAGGTTTGATTGACTGGGTTATCTTCGGCGAGCAGAATACGGAGCGATTGACCGGCGCTGGGCTCCGCCGGGCCTGGCAGTGATAGCTCTGCTGACGGAACGATGCCAACGGCACGTGCAATGGTTTCAAGTAACTCGGATTCCTTGACCGGTTTCAGGACATGCGCTACGATGCCGGCGGATTGTTCCGCATCGCCTCGCCAAGCGGCCGTGGTCAGAACGATGACCGGGATGGCGGCCAATTCGGGGTCATCATGCAATGAATTGGCGAGGGTATGTGCGTCGCCGTCCGGAAGATACGCGTCGACCACAATTGCGTCCGGAAGGGCATGTTCATTGGGCATTTCGCGGAGTTGATGGAGGGCTTGGGCAACATTTCCCGCTGGCACGACACTTGCGCCGGCATGAGATAGCAAGGCCTCGATGGCGTCACGATGAACGACACTGTCTTCAACGACAAGTATATGTCTCTGCTCAAGCCGATAGGGGGGAGCAGCCAGCAGCGGCGATTCTTCGGTGACCAATTCAGCAATCGAGGTGAAATGGAACGAGGTCCCCCGACCAGGTGTGCTTTCGATCCAAATCCTGCCACCCATGAGTTCCACGAGCCGTTTGCAGATAGCCAACCCGAGTCCGGTCCCGCCATAGCGACGATTTGCCGTTTCATGTGCCTGCTCAAATTCCTCGAACACTGTCGGCTGGTCCGCCTCGGCAATTCCAACTCCCGTGTCGCGGACTGTAAACTCAAGGAAGACGCGATTTGATTCTTGCCTGCAGCGAAGCAGTAATTCCACTTCCCCCTCGTCGGTGAATTTGATCGCATTGCCGATCAAATTGACCAGTACTTGGCGTAGACGAACAATATCGCCAACAACGACCGCGGGAACCGCCGAATCAATGCGGAGGATCAATTCGAGGCCTTTGCCATGGGCACGAATCGAAAGCGATCGCATCAAGTCGCTGATGCGATCTTTAATCAGGAACGGCGCGTTGACCAGCCGAAGATGACCTGCCTCGATTTTGGAAAAGTCGAGTATGTCATTGATCAACTGCAAGAGCGCGTCACCCGATTCACGGACCATCGTCAGATAGTCTCGTTGTTGCGCCGTCAAATCGCTCTCAAGTAGCAACTCCGTGATGCCAATAATCCCGTTCAGCGGTGTGCGAATCTCGTGGCTCATG
>JAGQPD010000896.1 GCA_020426865.1 Planctomycetales bacterium | reverse complement strand
TCATGAATGACATCTTGTATTTCGTGACCTCGGATGCGGAACACGGACAGGAGATTTGGCGCACCGATGGGACTAGCGCGGGGACCGTCGTGCTAGAGGTCCGCGCTGGAGCACTAGGCAGTTCGGCTGCGAACCTCACCGTCGTGGGCGATCGGCTGTATTTTACCGGTACGGACGGCGAATCGGGAATCGAGCTGTGGGTGACCGACGGAACGCCAGAGGGAACTCGCATCGTTAAGGATATCTATCCAGGAGGTCTCATTAATATCGGGACTGGGCAAGTTACCAGACCCAATAGTTCAAATCCCTCCAATCTCGTCTCGTTCGCGGGAAGACTATTCTTTCGAGCTAACAACAGTTCTGAGGCATGTGTCGGAGCGTGCCCACTGTATGAAACCGACGGTACGGAAGCGGGAACGATCCGCTCGACCCGCGGTTCCATCCCAAGCAATTTCGTGGAATGGGAGGGTAGCTTCTACTACGCGACGAAATCGGTGTTTACTCCCAATAATCTAACACGCAGTACGAATGGCGTCGAAACGACGGTTTATTCCGGTCCCGCCCTCAATGGACGCATTCTCGATTTCCATGTCTCTGGCGATAAAATGTACTTTCGTGCCACGGGTGACGGCACGACGATGTGGATGACCGATGGAACGCCGGAAGGGACACAGCAAATCGCGGGTGGAACCAACCCAACGTCCCTGCCCATTCAAGCCGGCGGGAACGTCTTCTTTACGGCCAAGGATGACGTTCAAGCAAGTGGAAACGAACTGTGGGTGTTATCAAAGGAAAGCAATTCGCAAAACCTGCTGATTGATCTTTCTCCAGGAAACGGATCGACGACCAAGACGTTCTTTCCAGTCGAGGACCGCATTTATTTCACCAACCCCAACCGCGATTGGGCTAGTGATTCGGTTTGGATTTCTCGTGGCACGCCAGAAAACACGGGCCCGGTAAGCCCCAGTTCATACTCTGACTTTGATGAAATCATTCTCGGCTCGGCGAACGGAGTATTGTACTACACTAAGAGCACTCACTCGGGTGTTTACTATCTTGCGACGGCCTCACCGGATGGCATGACTCGTACCCTGTCTCCGTTACCGAGCCAGCCGATATCGGATTTGACTTTTGAACTGGGAGGACAATTCTATTTCTTTGTCCGCGACTCGGAGCAGCGGATACAGTTGTGGGAATCAGACGGAACAGCCTTCGGAACCATGGCACGGAAAACCTTCGGCGTCGGTGCTGAAGTTCAGTTCGCGGAGGCCGACGAATCGACCGCCTTCTTCGCGATTAATGACCCCGACGCGAGAGCGTTGAATGTATGGACGTTCGAACTGACGGATGCTCAACCCCGTATCGCGAAAGAACTCGTGCTCAACGCGAATGTCACGGAAGCCGCCGTGTTTGGCGGAGCGTTATATGCAGGTCTTCAGTCGGCAAGTAACTTGAGTCTGCGGATGCCAGTACGGATCGCCTCCGACCCAAACGTCGAAATCCTACTGCTCTCAACTCCCAATCCATACCTAATCATCCCTCCGCGATTTCAATTCACGCCCTTTGGTGATCACGTGGCATACATTGTCACCAATTCGGCTGTCTCGCGAACCGAACTTTGGATGACAGACGGTACAGCAGCGGGCACTCGATGGTATGGCGACCTAGCGGAGAACAACTTGGATTTTCTGACGTGTGGAGTTCCCATCGCTGGGCTTGGCGACCGACTCCTCTATGGATATCACAATGGGGATGCCGTTGAACTGCGAGTTACGGACGGAACCGAGGAAGGGACCGTGGTGATTGTCGGCGACTATCAAGGCGACGCGGAATATTTGCCGAGCTGTTTTATAAATTTGGCGACGGTCAACAACCAAGTCTATTTTCCGGGTTACACGCCAGAGACTGGCATCGAGTTATGGCACTCGGACGGGACGCCACAGGGGACAGGCATGGTCGCGGATATTAACCCGGGGTCAGGCGACTCGCATCCGAGCGCACTAAAGGTGGAAGGCGATAGTTTGGTGTTTCTAGCTTACGAAGAGCAGCACGGGCAAGAGTGGTGGCTTCTCTCGGATGTGGAGGCCTCCGTAAGTTTCACGGAGACCTCGTTCGCCATAAATGAAGGCGACGATGCCGTGACAGTTGAGGCCGTGCTCACCGTTTCCGCGCCGCTGGCAGAGGATCTCACGGTCTCCCTCGTTGTCTCCTCGGAGTTGGCAACATCCGCCGATTATGGCTTGTCGCGGACGTCGCTTACTTTTCCCGCCGGTTCAGCGAGCGGCGCTAGGCAGTCGTTCACCCTTCAGGCCAATGATGACATGTGGGTCGAGGGCGATGAGTGGATTGCCTTGGATCTTGTCTCATCCACTCCAACCATCTCGGGCACTAAGTTTCCCCTTCGCGTCCGGTTACAGGACGCCGACCGGGCAACCGTCAGCCTGCAACCCGCGTCCACGCAAGTCTTAGAGAGAACGGGTTCGGCGATCACGAATCTCGTCCTGAAAACTGACCCCGCGGCCAGTCGGCTGGAACGGCCAGCACACGTCAGGTTGCATCCAATCGACGCTTCGGTAGCTGATCGAGTTTTTCTTGCCGAAACAGCATTTACGTTTCCTGGTGACAGCCAAGATGGCGCTATGCGATCCATCCGCTTGGACTTGTTTGACAACTCCGATCCTGACCCGGATTTCGACCTTCCAATAGAAGTCGACGCCCAGACGGATAATCTCGCCGGCTACCCGCGTTCGATTTTCTTTCGCATTCAGGACGATGACCATCCTGGAGTCGATGTGCTTATTCCAGACGTGAGTGAGACCTCGGAACAGGGGCGAACGTTAACGGTTCATGTGCAATTGCGTCAGATGCCCACCGCGCCAGTCATCATACGAATGCGCAGTCAGGACGAATCCGAAGGCGTTACCAGCGTTAGCGAGTTAGTGTTCACGCCCGAGAACGCCGATCAACCGCAATCCTTTAACGTCCTCGGGGTCGACGACGACGAACTGGATGGGAAGCGTTCGTATTATGTCGCCTTCGAGGCCGTCGCTTCCGACGATGAATCTTATGGCGGCATCTTTCCACAAGGGGTTTGGGTCGACAATGTGGACGACGACGATGCGCCGTTTCGCAACCTTGGGATATCTCACGATGTTAATCAGGACGAAGTTGTATCGCCCATCGACGCGCTGCTGATTATTAACGAACTAAACCGCAATGGAAGCCGGGATCTTTCGTCGCCTCGCCAGCTTGGCGATTGGTACTGGGACGTGAACGGAGACAACCAATTGTCTCCGATCGACGTTCTCTTAGTCATCAACTTTTTGAACAGCCCAAACGGCGCCGGCGAGTCGCCCAAGTCTTCCGCGGAATCATTTGTCGGCGATAGGAATGCGAGCTCAGGTGAACTCGACATCTCGTCAAGGGATTTGCTGTTTGCCGGTTGGGAGTTACTGTCCGCAAGCAGCGTCGACAATCCAAAGCGGCGTTGGCAACGATAGCGAGCGGCACGCCTGGAAAGCTGTTCCTAAGAGCATTGAGGCGCTGCCGACTATTGCTGATTCTCCGTGGCTGGAAATCGCTTGCGGCTGTCGCTCTCGACTGGCGTGTCATTGCTGACGTTCCACCACTCGGCGGCGCGGTTCGGGTCGTAGCTGTCCTGAGCAAGAGGAGCAAAGGAGAGCAAGAGCAAACAATCCAAGCTCGACGACCCTCAGCGAACCGGGCCCGATGAGGTGCATCGTTTGATGACGAACCTGCTCGCTGCGGATCAGTCCGGCCAGGGAGTTGATCATGGAATGTCACGAGTGGTGGGACGAAGAGCTGGTGTTTGACGAGCAGAAAGCTCATCAAGCCCCCTGCCGCGCCTTCGCCACTCGCCCGCCTCGGGCTGGTTGTCGGGATTTTGGGCGACTCGTAAAATGCCCGAACGACGACCAAACCGCATAGCGAAACGCTTTCGTCAAGGACCAACGGCCCGTGAAAATTCAACTCAACGGCGAACCACGCGAGATTCCCGACGGAGCGACCGTCGCCGAGTTGCTGGCGCTGTTGGAATTACGGCCCGAACACGTGGCGGTCGAAGTCAACGAGCAGCTCGCGCCGCGGGCGCGACATGGCGAGATCACTTTGAACCCGGGCGACGAACTGGAATTGGTCACGTTGGTCGGAGGAGGTTAAGTATCCAGTGACCACTGTTGTGACGGATTCCAGCGCGTCGGAGCCAGTTGTGTCGATGTCCGAGTTACTTCGAATCGGTTCGCGCACCTTGCGAAGCCGCCTGATCGTCGGGTCGGGCAAATACGACGACCTCGAACTGATGCGCCAGTCGATCGAAGCCAGCGGCGCGGATTGCGTGACCGTCGCGGTGCGGCGCGAGCGGCTGTACAACCGCGAGGGCAAATACATCCTCGACTATCTTGATCCGGCCAAGTACACGTTGCTGCCCAACACGGC
>JAGQPD010000895.1 GCA_020426865.1 Planctomycetales bacterium | reverse complement strand
AGGCTGGACGTCGGCTCGTCCATGATCAAGACCCGGACGTTGACCGATATCGCCTTGGCGATTTCCACTAGCTGCTGCTGTCCGATCGACAACGTAGACAGCGGAGTGTCGGGGGAGAGGCTTAGTCCGACGTGCTGCAACGCCGATCGTGATCGGTCGTAGATTGCCTTATGCTGCACAAAGCCCCATCGCCGTGGCTCGCGCCCTAGAAAAATATTGGCACCAACATCGAGATTGTCTGCCAGATTCAACTCTTGATGAATCAGCGAAACACCACGCTGCAATGCATCGCGGACGCAATGCAGTTCGGCGGACTGGCCATCGATCCGAATCTCCCCCGCGTCCGGCCGCTGGATGCCGGCCAGGATCTTCATCAAAGTGCTCTTGCCGGCACCATTTTCTCCGACCAGCGCCAACACTTCGCCCGGCCATAGTCGCAAATCGACGCGGTGCAACGCCCGCACGCCAGGGAATTGCTTGCTAACCTGACGGACTTCCAGCAGAGGTTTCCGGGAATCGTTCATGGACAATTGCGACCATCTTAGCCGCCAACTTTGGCCCGCAAGTCCGCCCAGTACTCGTCCACGTTCTCTTGGGTGATGGCGCGGGCCGGAATGTCCAATTCATGAGACTCAGGAATTACCGACTTGTCGCCTCGCAGGATCTGTGTCAACACGCGAACCGACTCGTAGCCGTACTGATACGGGTTCTGGACGACAGTTCCAACACACTCGCCATCCTTGATCGCCTGCAATGTGACGGCGTTCTCATCAAATCCCACGACTTGGATCACCCCTTGCTTACCCGCTTTCTTGATCGCTTGCAGGCATGCCGGCGGGTTGTATTCGAATAGCCCCACCATCATGTTCATGTCGGGATAGGTGTTGATAGCGTCTTCTGCCTTCGCCTGTGACTCTTCAAAGTTGCCGGCAACGATTGTGGCAAGAATATTGAAACCATTTCCCTCGATCACGCCTTCGGTGTCGTCCCAGGACTTTGCCTGCGATTGATAGTACGATGCGTCGCGATCGCGATGGAGCAACTCGTCGATTACGCCCTGCCGACGATACCGGCTGTTGTCTTGCTCCATCCGTCCGATGAACAACGCCACGTTTCCGCCCGATGGCAAGGCCTGCTTCACCAGCTGACCACACGCGCGTCCTGCCTTGTAGTTATTCATACCGATGTACATCAACCGATTCGCATTGGGAGCGTCGGCGTCGTGAATGACCAGCGGTATGCGCTCGGCAACTGAGTTTAGCCACTCGGTTTGATTGTCTGCATCGAGCACCGTAATCGCCAACCCATCGATCCCGGCCGTGATCAGATCTTCGACGATCCGCTTCTGTTCATCCGCGGTAGCGCGCGGCGGCATGCGTACATTGACTTCGATCCCCAGATCTTTGCTCGCGTCGCGGCACCCGGCCTCGGCGATCCGCCAAAAATCAGCGATCTGGTTTGTCACAAACGCCACAGACAAGTCGCTCGCCCCTTCGTCCCCCGTCCGACTTGCCGCACTGTCCTTTGCACGGTCCGCAGCACTACCATCATCGCCGCTGTCCGCTGACGACACGCCTGAACTGGAATCCGTCGACGAAGCTTCACCCGCCTTATACGCCGGGGCATCAGATTCCGTCCTGCTACAACCACTGCAACTCGCCATCAGCAGCATTGATAGCATCCACCAGCGAACTCGCAAAATCATGGTCCGTGCCCTTCGTTTTTCGGTGTTTAGAATCAACATCAATCGTAAGATGGTGTGCACCGATTCTAGTTATCCAAGAACCGTCAAACAAGTGCCGCAGATTCCGACTCATCGAAACCCTCAACCAAGACCGATAACCCCAATACCATACTTTTCTTTTTCGTCATCACTCGCCCGCTCATCCCTCCGCTGTCGTGGCAATCGAACACACGCCCTCCGTGGCGCAGCCTTGTCCGACAACAGCCTCTTCCCACCGCAGTTCATCGTGAATAGCTTACCCAACCAGCAGACTCGGTCAGCACCGTCCGTGTTGCATTCCGCGGCTAAACCGGAGGTGAATCGCAACCCGCTGATCGGCAATTGGCAACTGACCAGCCTCCTCGGCAGCGGCCGATGGTCGCACGTCTTTGCCGCTCGACCACGCAACGCCCGGTCCGATGCACCGTCGGACTATGCCATCAAGCTGTTACGTGATGAGGTCGAGCAAGACACGATGGCCCAGGAAATGTTGCGACGTGAAGCGTGTGCGGCCAAAGGGGTCACCAGCCCTCACTTGGCAACCATCCTAAACGGCCAACTGCAATACGCCCCGCTATATCTGGTCATGCCTCGCTTGCATGGGGCCACCGCCCGCACGGTGCTCAAAGAAATGGGTTGCTTCTCGATCCCCCAGGCGATATGGATCGCCCGGCAGGTCGCTCACGCATTGGCGGCGCTGCGCAATAATGGTTGGCTCCACGGCGATATTAAGCCCGACAACATCATGGTATCCATGTCCGGACACGCAACCTTGTTCGACTTGGGGTTCGCCATCCATCGCGACGTGCGGCACACGGAAGATCACGCGTTGATGGGGACGCTCCACTACTGCGCGCCGGAACGGTTTACGTCACGCTCCGCCGCAACTTCCGCCGGTGATGTGTACAGTCTTGGCATCACATTGTTTGAATTGCTGACCGGCTATTTGCCCTTTCCACAGACCGATGCATCGCGGTTGGTAGAAGCCCACCTCACGGCGCTCCCCCCCAGCCCGCGCAGCTATCTCCCTCAACTACCTCGCGCGGTGGCCCAGGCGCTGCAGCGAATGATGGCCAAAGATCCCCTTCGCCGTCCCACCATCGGCGAAGAACTCGATACGCTCCTCCGACGCCTGGAACTGGAGACGTTTTGCATGCGGTAATGTCGCATTGCGAGATTTGAGTCAGGACAAAGGGTATGGGGAGTTGCTTCGTAGAGGGTGAACGATTAGGGTAATGGGAGCGAGCGATCCTGCCTTTTATCCTCAGAAGAACTCGGTGCCGTCAGGCATGTCCGATATGGACGACCCACCACAAGCTTTAGGGCCACGACGCCCCGTTTTTTTGTCCGTGAGTAATCATGCTCGTGGCCGGTGCGTACGTTGTTTGTCGGCCGCAGCTGTATTCGTCGTCGTGCTTTCAAGCGGCGTGATGCACGCATACGCGCAATCGGCCGACGCCGCCCCGCCGCCGGAGGCGATCGATTTCTTTGAAACAAAGATCCGACCGGTATTAAGTGCTCATTGCTACGATTGCCATTCCGGAGAATCCGATCCGATCGAAGGAGGGTTGCTACTGGACAGCCGTGAGGGGACATTGCGCGGCGGTAACGGTGGTTCGGTCGTAACGCACGGCGATCCGGCTCATAGTCGCTTGCTCACAGCCATTCGCCATCAAGATGACGACCTG
>JAGQPD010000894.1 GCA_020426865.1 Planctomycetales bacterium | reverse complement strand
CGACGTGCGCGTTACTTGAAGCCGGCCGGGCCATTCCGGTCGCACTACGGCTATTCGAATCTGATGTTTGTTGCCGCTGGACAAATTGTCGCCGAAAGATCGGGGCAATCGTGGAGCGATTTTGTGCGATCTCGTTTTCTTGAACCGCTGGAAATGCGCCGTACCGTAACTTCGGTTCGCGACTTGTTGGAAAAAAAGAACTTCGCCACACCTCACAAAACCGAATTGGACACTTCACGGCCAATCGCTTGGGTCAATTGGGACGCGATGGCTGCCGCGGGCGGGATAATCTCCAGTGTCAATGATATGTCTCATTGGCTGCGGCTACAATTACGACAGGGCCAGTTGGCGGACGATCGACGAATTTTCACCAATGAAGCTGCCCGGCAAATGTGGGCCCCCCACATCTTCAACACCATTAGCGAGGAAAGCCAGCAGCGATTCCCCTCCACACATTTCCGTGCCTACGGTTTGGGCTGGGGATTGTCCGACTACAAAGGCCGTAAACTCGTGACCCACGGCGGCGGCTACGATGGAATGTATTCCAAAGTGCTACTCGTCCCCGAAGAGCGATTGGGGATGGTCGTGTTGACCAACAGTATGACCGGCGCTCCCGATGCCATTTGCTACAGGATCGTCGATCACTTTTTGGGTGGCGACAACCGTGACTGGAATCAAGATGGCTTGGAACGGTTCAAGAAATCTCGTCGCGAATTTGCTGAGCGGATCGAAAAAGCGATCACTCCAGTTCGCACCGATACCCATCCATCACATGCCATGGAACAATACGCCGGTACCTACAGTGGCCCCCTTTATGGCGATGCCGAAGTTGCCGAGATCGATGGCAAACTTGTGCTGAAACTGCTTCCCGCCGAGCCAATGGTCGCCGAACTCGAACATCTGCACTACGACACGTTTATGGTCCGATGGCGCGAGAAGTTCGCCTGGTTCGACGCCGGGACCGCCACCTTTATCGCTGACGCTGCCGGGAATATCGTGGAGATGAAACTGGATATTCCCAACGATGACTTGTGGTTCCATGAACTGGAATTTAAACGCTAGAAACCTCCCGCAATTCCACCGGGCGACGTGCCCCCGATTGTGTGAAGATCTGATCAAAGGCGAAGTAGCGATGGTGCACACCGCGTCAGTATTTCTTGTTGTGTTACCCCGAGTGATTCTTGCCCTGATGCTTGCGAGTGTGACGTGCAACGTTGGGGTGTCGGCCGAGTCCATTGCGACTCTGAATACCAAGGCCGATGGTTATCGTGGCATCTGGTATATGAACCAACCATCCGGCGATCAGTACGTCTACAAGTACAGTGGTGGCCTGGGCACCTATTGCGCGAAGCATCGTCCGTTCGCCATCTATTGTCCCGCGGTCGACAAAACATTCTTCTGCTACGGAGGAACGACAGCCGAAAGCCATACGCACTTGTTGCATATGGTCTCCTACTTCGACCATAAGACCAACTCCGTGCCACGACCCACGATCTTGCTCGATAAACAAACAAGCGATGCCCATGACAACCCGGTCATTTCGGTCGATGGGGATGGGTACCTATGGATCTTTTCCACCTCGCATGGAACTTCCCGACCTTCGCTGATTCACCGCAGCGACAAGCCGTATGAAATCGATTCCTTCACGCGCGTCCCGGCGTCTCGCACCGATGGCAAGGGACCGGGACAGCGAAATATCGCCATCGATAATTTCTCCTATCTGCAGGTCTGGTATCGCCCTGACAGTGGATTTATGTGTTTCTTTACGAAATACGGCAACCCGGCGGCGCGAACGAGCATGTTCATGCACAGCACCGACGGCGTGCGGTGGGACGCTTGGCAACGCCTGGCTGCGATCGAAGAGGGACACTACCAGGTGTCAGGTGTCGGAAAGGAGCGGGCCGGGAGCATGATGAACTACCACCCCCGCGGGAAAGGGCTGAACTGGCGGACCAACCTCTACTATCTGGAAACCCGCGACAACGGCCAGTCGTGGTGCGCGGCCGACGGCACTGAGCTGACTCTGCCGCTGACCAGTGTCGATAATCCCGCGCTCGTCCACGACTACGCTCAAGATGGCCTGAACGTCTATTTGAAAGATCTGCAATATGACGAAGACGACCGTCCGCTGCTGCTATACATTACGAGTGGAGGATACGAGGCGGGGCCGAGCAACGATCCTCGCACGTGGATGTTGGCAAAATGGACCGGTGACATGTGGACGTATCATCCGATTACCACGTCCGACAATAACTACGACATGGGTGAGTTGTGGCAGGTGGGCCCCGATGATTGGCGAGTGATTGCACCAACCACAACAGGCCCGCAACCGTACAACCCTGGTGGCGAAGTCGTCATGTGGCGAAGTACTGATCAGGGAAAAATGTGGCAGCCCATGCGCCAGATGACTTGGAAGAGTGGTCGCAATCACACCTACGTGCGGCGGCCGGTTAACGCTCACCCAGATTTCTTCGCTGTTTGGGCCGACGGACACGGGCGGCAACCTTCTTCATCCCGCCTCTATTTCGCCAATGCGGCGGGCGATGTGTTCGTGTTGCCGGAACACATGGCCGAAACCGCCGTACCAGTGCGCGTATTCGAGGCCCCCCGATGACGTCGATGTGTTGCTGTTGTTTGATCAACCAGCCCGAACAACCCAATGCGGAGCTCGATGTGATCGGTGGCCTCAACGACAGCGGACTTGGTCGGGACGGCGTGCGATACGCCATGGAGGAAATGACGAAAATGCGGCATATCCTGGTCGGGACATGACAAGCAACCTGAGTTCAAAATCCGGTCGTGCCACTTACGAGCACAGCACCCTAACTTGGCAGGAGCAGAGCTCTGGTCACTATGCTGACGTCAGTTCCGTCAGCGAACGCTGCCAGCTTGCGCGTTTTGAACTACTTTCGGCGGCTCGACAATGGACCCGAGAGCTTGCTGAATTGGCCGAGCTTGCGGGGGTACCTGCCAGCAAAGTCGTCGCGCCGCGACTGACGAGGTTCGATGCATCACGGCCGATTGTCATGACGGGGCACCAGCCAGGGTTGTGGCACAGTGGCATCGCCGTGAAATATGAAACGGTTGACAAATGGTGCGACTCCCATCAAATGAACGCCATCGCCCTCGTGATCGATACCGATGAAGGCGATCCATTGTCGTTTCTGACTCCAGAAAAAGGCGACGTTATCGATGCCGAAGCAACCCACTCGCCGACCGTGGACGAGGACAGATGGGGCGGCTTGTCGCTTCCCGCTCGATCGACTCGCCAGTCGTTCGCTCAGAATACCGGTCTATTCCTGACGGGAACAGTAAAGCCAACCGAACAGATCACCCGCATCGCCCACGATGCCGCTTCGCAGCTCAGGTTGTTGCGAAAGCCGGATGCCGCGGCGAATCTGCAGCGTGTCGCTGCGATCCTGTCGCGAATGCCGAATTGTTTGGCGGCCAAGGCCGCGATCGTGGTGCGACGAGCGTTGGGACTGGGACGCGGCCTATACGAAGTACCACTGTCGATTGTTGCTTCACTTCCTTCCGCACAACAACTGTTTCGCGATATCTTCCTGGACGCCGAGCGTTTCCATCGCGATTACAACGGTAGCCTTGAGGAGTATCGACGGTCGCATGGAATCGACAACCCCGCGAATCCGTTTCCGGACTTAAGAAGCGACGGCGGTCGATACGAATTGCCGTTCTGGCTCGTCCGCGTCGATGAAGGTCGACGGCGTCCCTTGTGGTGCGAACCTCAAGCCGATGGGGATGGTGTGGCGAGCGGCGATCTTGTGGTCCCCCGTCATGCGATGATCACGTCGCTGATGCGGATGCTGTTCTGCGACCTGTTCGTACATGGAACCGGGGGTGGGACGTACGATCAGTTTACGGATGAATTCGTGCGTCACCGGTGGAACGTCTCCGCGGCCCCAGTCTCCGTAGTGACAGAGTCGAGGTATTTGTTCGAGGAGCAACGTGATCGGCTCCTGCGATTGAAGCATGTCGAGGCGGAGATCCGCAATATGACGTACCATCCAGAGCAGTTTCTCGACAAGGACTACTTCGCTCCGGATATCGAGCGACAAATTGTCGAGGAGATCCAAAGAAAGATGCAGGCTGTTGCCGCGCTGAAGGAATTGCGAGCGCAGCAATTGCCCGCCGCCCACATTAATACGCGGATCCAGCAAGCGACGGCTAACATTCGGCAATTGGCCTTTGACGCTTGTCAGTCGCAGTTGGACGCGTTGCGACAGTTGAGCAAGTCCGCGATCGATGCAATTGAGAGTCGTGAATACCCTTGGTTCTTTTTTCCCGATTTCGATGCCTGAATGGTGGCTGTCGTCGGGTAGTCCGCCAATTCGCGATGATTACGCAGCGGGATTGTCCGCGTCGTGATCCGCCGGAACCGCTGCAAGCGAGCACGGCGTTGGCTGATCGGAATTGCCCTGCGATCGAGTGCCGCATTCCGCGTTTGTCGTCGGTCGTTCGCAATTCGCATCGACGACCACCGACGGCGCAGGACGTAAGAAATAGGACAGGATCAAGGCCAACATGCCGAATCCGGCGGCTATCGCCCCAGCGATCCAGTAATGTGTCAGAGGACCCTGCGGGTATTCTTCGCCAATGATCGCGCCTGACAAAATGGGGCCCGTCCCCGTTGCAAGATGCGATACGGCACTGTTAAGACTGGTAAACGCGCCGCGATGCTCCGGATCCGCAGACCGCAACATCATCGCCTGCGCTGGAACCACGCGGCCGGATGCGACGGTCATGAATAATGTCGTTACCACGACTGCGATGCCAAGCGTGGTCGGGGGCAAATTGGTGATTACCAGCGACATGCTGGCGGCCCCAACGATACAACAAGTAAAAACCGGACGAGCGCCAAATCGGTCGGTCAACCAGCCAATCACGTTCAGACTGACCAGCGTAAACACACCGGCAACTCCGTAAATGACCGGCAAATACGCTCGCGCGATCCCACAGTTCGCTTCCAAATATGCCGCGATGTACGGGACAATCGCAAAGGTACTGAGCACCAACGCCAACATGAACGCGAACGACCGAAGATGATTCGGCCGCGTC
>JAGQPD010000893.1 GCA_020426865.1 Planctomycetales bacterium | reverse complement strand
GGGGCATATCGAGGCAAGCGGAGCCGAGCGGCAATAGCGGCTTGCGCTTTACGAAAGTACGCCAGGCATCACGCAGGACGCGTGAACGACATGCAAGCAGACGAAGTACTGCCGGATATATGCACACGTACCGTAACTCTACTTCAGCGCTGCATGGAGTGGAGCGCAGTCAGATAGCCGGCTCCAAACAACATTTGGGGAATGATCGAAAATGCGATGCGCATATAAGAGTTCTGAAGCGTAAAAGCAATCATCCCGCATGTGCCACCCATGACTATCCCGAAACCAAGGTGTCCGAATACTTGGTCGGCTTCGCCGAAGTCGTAAAGACAATCAGATATCCATAGAAATGCGGCTAAGCCAAAAAGGGGGACAGTTGTTCCGACGCAAACGGCTCGCGATGATCGACGCCACCAGCCGACGGCGACTCCGATCGCAAAGCAGATCGCGACTGGAACAGATGCAACAATTGCCGTAGCGTGGGAATCGTCAGATGTGAGCAGCCGAGTAACGGATGCTTCCATCGTGAAGGCTGATACAATGGCTAGGAAGTGAAGCGAGATACCTGTCGCGATCCAAACGGTTTGTATTGTGAATAGCAACGACGGACCCTGGCTGGGACAGGTTTGTAGAGTAATTCTTGTGAGGAAATGTGATGGTGACGTGTAAGGATTCAATGCTTGTACTTCGCCTGAGCTCAAAGGCAGAACGTCCCGATTCACCGAGTCGCGGCCAGTGAACCAACCATCAGGAAACGGCCGATCCGCGACTTCGGTGCAATCGATTGTTCGTCTGCATTTCTGCGTTATCGATACGTGTATTTGATTGGATTCGCCGCACCCTGTTTTCGGAATTCGTCTGGTAAGCGTTTGGCGATGTACATTCGACGTATTATATCAGGAGCCTCAACGCCAATAAAGCCAAAGCGACCGGGAACTGGTTCACGTCCCGGAAAATTGTCAGCCGTTGCCGGAAGCCATTGTTCCGCAATGAACACCGCGACGATCAATCCGTGTCGGACAGCAATTACCAATTCTGCCCGTTTAGCCTTTTTGGCATCGATCTTCCAAGCGTATCGTGTCGCCTCATAAAGAGAAGTTTCCGTTGCACTGCGATTCACATTTATTACGATTGCACGGTGTTGAAAATCAGCAGGAACTGCTTGGTATTTGTTCACAATTTCTTGGGCGTGCATCGCGCCAAATTCATTGCTCCCAGAACCATTGACAGCATTTGTCAATCCGGGATAAGCGTCAATCAACGCCGCCTCGACGTCAAACGCGGTCGGATCGCCCAGGCCATGTCGATGGATGACATGGGCAACATCGAATCCTGCAGCACGAATTTCGTGGATGCGTTTCAGTTTCTCGCCAGGATCGTCCGTCTCGATCTCAGCCCGAATGTGTGCAAACACCCGGTTTCCTTTGCCTTTGCCAACGTAGAACGTTTCACCGTTGCGTGGATCGATGAGGCGATAGACGTATGTCTTGAGCTTGTCGATAACCTCGGTTGGGAAGGACTGCATTACAGGCTTTGTTTGAGCAGACGAACTTGACTATTACCGGACGACCCGGCGATAAGCCCTCAGGGCGGGTGTTATTGCCGAATCGGCGATAAGTCCATCGGGACTTATCCGTTACTTATTCCTCATTTATTGCCGAACGACGTTGATTTGGCAAGTGTTCAGTCAAAAAACAGGAATTTGCTAGCATTCTTGGGGGGCTGGCGGTTTTTTTTGGCGCCGCAGGGGCGCGTGGGGTTGACGGTCGCGACAACTGCGGTACACTCACACCAGTATACGTCCTGTGTACGCAAATACATTCTAACCGCTGCACCGGAGATCTCCCATCGCCTCATCGATCGCATGGCTCGAACAACTCACCGAAGAATGCCACGCCAACCCAGAATGACTGGGCACATATCTGGTTCGGCACAATTGCCAAGTTCCACCAGATTGACCACCCTGCGTCCTGGCACTTCTCCGAACAGGAGGTCATCGCCTTTCTCAAATCCAAGGTCGAGCGTCTGTGTGGCTTCCCTTTGCATTAGACCGAAAGTATCCTAATGCGCACCGCGAGTTCAAATGGCAGTTCTTATTTGCGTCCGACAATTTTTCCCGTGATCCGACCACAGGCAAATGGCACCGCCACCATCTCCATCGCGGTACTTTTGCCGCGCGCTTGAACAAAGCCGTCAAACCGCGAACCGGAGTTCGCAGGAGGGATTCCCATGGACGGAATGGTCCCGAAAATGTCCCGAGCAGACATGCGGAGTCTGGAGAAGCGTTGCCGGAAACTAAAGGACGGCGACCAGAGTACTCGGTACGAGATCGTTCTGCATCTGGCAGAGAGCCCTTCGCGCCGTAGATTCGGAAGGAGCATCGGGAGAGCGAGATACCCGGCGCGTGGAATGCGCCGAAGGTCCGGCGCAGCCGCCTGTCGCATCGCAGCCGAGGCCGATTGCCACATGAAGCGTCCATCTTGTGGCGAACGCAAACTCGCTCGACGAGGCGCGGGCCTGCTTCGTGTGTCCAGCGCCGGCTGCCATTCAACGCCACGCGTGCGACGGCACCATGTCAGTCGGCATCCCTGTCCCCTTCTACTTTATTCCCGCTTGAACCATTGTCGATCGACGACGAGCGCGTACGCCTACCTGGATTCTGAGAATGGCTGCGATCCCGTCGCTCGACCGTAACACACTTGTGTCGGGCCTTCGGCCCTGGGCGCGTGGGGCGCCGAAACCGG
This sequence comes from Planctomycetales bacterium, assembly GCA_020426865.1. Lineage (GTDB taxonomy): Bacteria > Planctomycetota > Planctomycetia > Pirellulales > Pirellulaceae > JAGQPD01. The sequence goes on along the minus strand of JAGQPD010000893.1, from coordinate 9 downwards.
GCCCTTCGG
>JAGQPD010000892.1 GCA_020426865.1 Planctomycetales bacterium | reverse complement strand
CGTAGCGGATGCCCGGGACAGTGAGGGAGGATTCAGCAACGTTGGTCGCTAATACAATGCGACGATACGCATGCGGCTGAAAAATCCGATTCTGTTCGGCCGTGGAAAGTCGCGCGTACAACGGCAAGATCTCCGTTCGCTGGATGCCATCTCCGGCAAATTGTTCGCCCCGCAATCGCTTAGCGAGTTCGCGAATGTCGCGCTCCGTCGGTAAAAACACCAAAATGTCACCGCGATCGATCGCCGATAATTCATGCAGTGCAGCGACAATCCCTCGCACCGTCTGCTGTTCTTCCGTGTCGTTGGCAGACGAGTTCGACGTCTCTACGTCAAATTCTTGCGGCGACCGATATCGCACCTCCACCGGATAACTGCGTCCCGATACCTGCAGGATCGGGACCAGCCGCTGGTCGCTGGAAAAATGTTCGGCGAAGCGTTCGGCATCAATGGTGGCCGACGTGATGATCAGTCGCAGGTCGGGACGCTTAGGCAATAGCTGATGAAAATATCCCAAAAGAAAATCAATGTTCAGCGATCGCTCATGGGCTTCGTCCAAGATGATGACTTCATATTCGTTCAAATAGCGATCACCTTGTGTTTCGGCAAGTAAGATGCCATCGGTCATCAACTTGATTTTCGTGTCGGCATCTGTCTTGTCGGTGAATCGTATCTTGAAGCCGACGTCTTTGCCAAAGGTTGTGTGCAGCTCGACCGCTAGACGCTCGGCGATGCTCCGCGCCGCGATCCGACGCGGTTGCGTGTGACCGATCACGCCCGCGATACCAAATCCGGCGGCAATACAAATCTGCGGTAATTGGGTCGACTTTCCCGAACCAGTTTCGCCACAAATGACCGTCACCGGATGCGTTTGAATCGCTTTGATGATGGCGTCACGATGTGCCAGTACAGGCAGTTCCTGGTCGAAAATCGGTTGCGGCATCGACGCCCGGCGACGCTCATAAACCTGCTGCGAATGTTGCAACGCGTGTTGAAAGGCAATTACCGAACCACTTGGCGGATCGGCGGCATCGACGTTCGCCGCGACCGGCTCGTGATGGGCGGCAGTCGCGCGAGGAGCGTTGGGGTCTGATTTGCACAGACGGACCCACCAGCGACGAAGGCGATGCCGATCTCGCAGCATCGCCCGCAACAGTTCCTCCTCGATAGAACCTTTCACTCGTCGACAGCCGGGGCCAGGTGAACTAACCGATCGAGTCTCGTTAACTGGATCACTTCACGGATGGGCCGGTTCACGTTAACCAGCGAAAAACGCTGGAACGACGGCCCAAGACGCAACCGGGTCTGCACGAGGCAATTGAGGTCGGTTGAATCGACGGCGGTACAGCCGGCCATATCCAGTCGGATTTCCTCAGGTGACATCTCGGTTTCAATCTCGTTTCGTTTGTCGGAAAGGTGTTGCAGCGACTCCGCCAAAGCACCTCGCGAGCCCTCAATGACGACGGTCAGCACATGGTCTTCGGAACCAAAATCGATTCGAATGCGGTCTGGTACGGCCACACGTTCCCCCTATTCTCTACGAACCCGCCAACAACGGTCCAAGAATTCGCGTTCTGCGTGCTTTCCACTCCCGCGATTTCCAAGGCGTCGATGGAGTAGAAGCTCGCCGAGTCAATGTCGGCCCATGGCGGTTACTGGAATTTAATATAAAATGTCGCAAGTGAATCGAAAAGTGCAGAGTTAATTTCAACCGGCGGTAGCTTCACCTTCCCAGCCGTCGAATCCAGCAGAGCAAAGCCTATGCCTTGCCGGATCGCGAATGCGAAATGAGCGGAGATTAGCGGATTTGCGGGGCAGAATCAGGCTTGGGCTGCTGAAATACCCGACTTGACTGGCCGCTTCGACTACGATGGTGCCAGCGGTGTTGCCTTTTCGCAGCAAAATACGTGCCCAGCAAACGAGCAGCAATCGCGCTAATTCTCGGCGGAGCGGCAGCGGGGATTGCGGATTGTGAGGCAATGGGAGCGGACGTCAAACACGTCGGAACGGCAAGTTTTTGTGTGTGAGGTTAGGAGACAGAACAAATGACCAAATCGTCGTCAAAATCAGCTGGCATCCCGAGTGAGGTGACGATCAAGTTGGGGGACCAATCGATCGCTCTTCCGACTGTCGTCGGAACGGAAAGCGAAACAGCCTTTGATATTTCTGACCTGCGACAGAAGACCGGTTGGATTACGTTGGATGATGGGTACCGAAATACCGGTTCTGTGCAATCCTCCATCACATTTATTGATGGTGAAAAAGGGATCCTGCGCTATCGCGGAATTCCCATCGAACAATTGGCAGAGAATTCCAGTTTCATCGAAACCGCACTGTTATTGATCTACGGCGAGCTTCCCAGTACCGACCACCTGGTACGCTTCCGCGAGCTATTGACCGAACACGAGATGATTCACGAAGGGATGCGTCATGCGTATCACAGCATTCCGCATAACGGCCCCCCGATGGCGATTCTCTCATCGATGATCAACACCCTGTCGTGTTACAACGCCGATGTCATGGAGATGGAAGACGAAGCCACCTTCGAGAACGCTTCGGCACGGTTGATTTCGAAAGTTCGCACGGTTGCCGCTGGTGCGTTCAAGACATCGATTGGTCAGCCAGTGATGTACCCGGAACCGGAACTCAGCTACTGCCGGAATTTCCTGCACATGATGTTCTCCACGCCCACGCGACGCGTGGAGCTCGATATCGATATCGTACGGGCGCTGAGTTTATTCCTGATTTTGCACGCCGACCACGAACAGAACTGCTCCACGTCGACGGTGCGGATGGTCGGT
>JAGQPD010000891.1 GCA_020426865.1 Planctomycetales bacterium | reverse complement strand
CGAAACGATCGTCGTCGATTGGGGACTGGCAACCACGTTCGTTTCACCAGGAACCACTGCAGAACCGTCGAATGACGATAGTGGATTACGTATTTCTGTTCCTGAATTGGATGGCCCCCCGGAGAACGGCCGCATCACGGGAACCGTCCAATACATGCCACCCGAGCAAGCGTTGGGGCGTCACGATGAGATGTACGAGGCCAGCGATGTGTTCAGTCTGGGTGCCACTCTGTACACACTGCTTGTGAATCAACCGATGTATTCCGGCACCAAGATGGCGGAGGTGCTCAAACTCGCGCAACAACGCCAGGCGGTGCCCGCGCGGCAAGTGAATTCGCGTGTCCCAGCAGCACTTGATGCCATCGTCGAGAAGGCGACGGCACGTGCACCGGCCGATCGCTATCAAACCGCGCGGCAATTGGCGGACGATATCGAAGCCTTCTTGGCAGATGAACCTGTTTCTGCGCGGCCGGATCCCTTCGCCGATCGAGTGCGTCGCTGGCTGCGGCACCACCGCGCATGGGCCATGTCCGCACTTGCCGCAATCTTCGTCGCAATCGTCGGACTGTCGGCGGTGGCAGCGGTCCTGTCCGTAAAGAATGCCGAGGTTGCGGCCGAACGTGACGTCGCGCAACAGAATCTCGAGTCCGCTCGACAAGCTGTACGACAGTCACTTGTCATGGTCAGCGAGGACCCACAGCTAAAAGAAGAAGGGATGCTCGCACTACGGCACCGACTATTGACCGCACCCGAAGGGTATTACCAAAAGTTCCTGACCCAATCCCCTGACGACCCACACTTGAAGGCCGAACAAGCCGAATGGCTATTGCTGCTTTCGCGTGCCAGCTATGACGCCAAGACACGCGCCGAGGCATTGCAGAACGTGCGTCGAGCGGAAGAGATCTACCAGTCGCTGGTTGCTGCCGTGCCGACGAACGACGAATATCTCAACGGCTTGGCCCGTGCCCAGAATTTGTTGGGGGTTTTTCTCAAGGATACGGGTAAGATGCAAGAAGCTCACGATCAATTCACCGCAGCGGTTGGAATGGCCGAAAGACATCTGGCGGCCGATGCCGCGGCAAGCCCCATCACCCTGGTTGCAGCTCTGGCGAACCTGGCTGAGACCAACATCTATTTTGACGATCGTGTTGCCGCCACGCAGCTGTTGCGGCGAGCAATCGAATTGAGAGACAAGGGACTGGCAAATTTCCCGCAGGACGGACCGCTAATGCGAACGAATCCGCAGGAGATTCTTATTGGCGTCCTCTACGACAACGGTAAAATTGCCGAAGCACTCGACATGTCGGAGTCTTATATCAGAGAACTTCGTAGCTTCGAACCAGCGGCAGACGAGGCCAACGAAATGCGGTACACCTTGGCTCGACAGATTCAACTGCAGGCCGAAGTGTTGAATGCCAAAGGACTGCCACATCGTGCGATGACGGTCTATCGAGAGGCAAATGATGTGGTCCAACGGTTGTTGGCGGTTAGTCCGGGAAACACGCGTTATCAGTCGCTGGCTAGCGAACTGAACATCCGGCTGTTGCAACCTGCGGACGTATCCGTGTTCCTCGCCGATATGGGGCAGATCTCCAAGCAGCACGACGAGTCCGACGCGCGGGTCACGCGGGCCATTGAACGCGACCCCGATGTACTGCAGAACCACGTGGATCTGTGCATGATCCGGCTTGAGTCGGCTGGACTGGAATTCCAAGTTCCTAACATCGCGGCTGCCAAAACTAAAATCGCCAACGCCCAGCAGGCCATCGAATCTGCGATCGCAAGATTTGGCAACCACCGCACGTTGTCTTGGCTGCAATCGTATCTGTTTGCCTTCCAAGCTCAATTGCGGCAGCAGGATGGCCAACACGCAGAGGCAGACAGACTATTGGCGCACGCCGATGAAGCATTTCGCGCGGGTAAATCACAGGCAACCACTGTTCCCGAAGAATTCCGCCGGGTAGAAATCGAATCGGTCGCCATGGACCTTGCGCTAATGCAGGAAGATGCCGACCGTGCAGCGGTCGCCCTGCAGAGAATGGACGACGCGCTGGCTCAGGTTGCCGAGGAGTATAAGAACACCCCGGCATATCGGCGGACGGTCGCCCAGCGCTACACCCTTGACGCCCGACTCCTGCTGCTGAAAGGCGATTCCGAGGCCGCCGATCACTCACTGGTCGAAGCAATTCAGGTCCGCGAAAAAATTGTCGCCGATTTCCCCGATGAGCCACTCTATCGAACCGAGCTGTTTCAAGCTCATACCGGTGCGGGCACCAGTATCGCACAACGGGAACTTAATCGAAGTGCTGCCGACAGCGATAGCGGAATAGACATGGATCGGATCCAACTTGTATTCGGTCACCTCCGTGCGGCACTTGAGCAGATCGACAACTTGGATCCCCAGACACTTTCGGTGGCGTTTCTAGAAAGTGTGGTCAATGTGCGTCAGGAAATCACGAGCGGCATGTTCCTGCAATTGATCGAAAACGACGAAATTGTCCACGAACTTCGCGCCGCGATACGAATTTATCGCGGTCTGTTGGAACGAACGGGACACGCCAAGTACATCGTGGGGATCGCAACCTATGAATTGCGTTTGGCACAGCACCTGGACAACGAAGAGTCGCTGACGATCACGAACCAGGCCGCCGCGTCGTTAGGGCGATACGTTGCCGAGTTCCCTGATGATGAGAGTGCGCGAGAGGTGCTTTGGAACGTCCACACGATTCAAGGCGAGTACTATTGGGACCAAGGGCGCTACGAGGAGGCGCGGCAGTCGTTCGAACATGCCGCTGAAATGAATGGCGTGAACGACCCGACTCACGCCCGCATTCGACTGGCAAATGTCCATGCCATTATGGGAGATTACGGAACGGCGATCGATCTCTTGCGTCACACGGAGTCCATACCGGAGATGACCGGAGTTGACTGGTACAACGTGGGGTGTGGTTACGCATTGGCAGTCGACGCGGCACGTGCTGATATGCGGCTGACCGATGGTGGTCGCAAAGAGTTAACGGAAACCTATGCCTTGGCGGCGATCCGCGCACTATACCATGCGAAAGATTTGGGCGATTTCGCCGACGTGGACGATTTGGAGTACCTGCGAGACGGCGACGAGTCGCTGCGGTCCCTCCGGGACCGCGACGATTTTCGTGAATTCGTGCAGGAGGTGCAGCAGAGTCTTGATGGTGGCGAGCAAAATAGCGAGTAACTACCCGCACGCCCCCCATCTCCTCTGCGATCTCAGGGGCGAAGCCCCGGCACAGCCCGGCCACCGGTCGCTGCCCTTTAAGTTCCCCAGGGGCGAAGCCCCGACACAATTGCCTAGGGTTGCCTCATCACCAGGGCCGCGCTATCCTCACCACTGCCAGCACTGTGTCGGCTCTTCGGGCCTAGTCTGGCACACCACCTCGACCGGTGGCTGCGCCAAGTTCTCATCAGCAACGGCAATGGCTCTGTCGGGCCTTCGGCCCTGAGACTCGACTCCTGTTTGAAATGTCGTATCGACATCTTCGAACAAACCCAGTAGAACCACCTCGGCGGACTGACTTGCCATGACCAAATTCAGAATCGGAGACCGCTGAGGACAGCGGAACTGCATGACGCCATCACTTACCAACCGCCGACTGGAATTTCTGTCCCTGGCCATCATCCTCGTCTATGCATCCCACGCGATCCCAGCGTACTTGGTCTACGGAAATATCTTTGGCAGCCACGATGACATCATCGAACAGGCGATTGGCCAATTCAATTGGTACCAGGTGATTTCACTGATCTTCTCCATGCTACTTGTCGCCCATGATCCAGCTGGATACGGTGTTCGAATTGGTCGCGCTCGTGAGACTTGGAAACGGCTCGTGCTGTTATGCGCGATCCCGATTGTACTGACGGCCATCGTCTATCCACGGCTCGAAAGCCGGCCGTTCCATGGTGCTCCGGCCGCGATTTGGCTCATCAGCCCACTCGCGCAGGACTTGCTCTTTGCCGGCTACTTCTTTGAAAAATTTCGCAAGTTGTTTCCGGGACATCTTTCGGCGCGGTTGCCGTTTGAACGATGCATCTTCGTCACTGCGTTCTTCTTTGCACTGTGGCATACACCTGGATTCGCGGCGAATCTCGGTTGGTATATTTGGTTCCAGCTTGTGTACACTTTTTTTGGCGCGTGCCTGGTGGGGCTGATTCGTCAGTGGACGGGCAGCTTGCTGTACATTACCGTCGTCCACATGATCGTCAATTACATCGCCGTTAAGTATTGACCGGGTCGCTATACCTCGAACAATCGACCATCTTCTTCGTAGGTCACGCGATACAGATCGCGGCGGCGGTCGTTCCAGTTCTGCACCGAACCCGATTCGCGATGACGCCGCAGTTGTTCGAAATCCAAGTCGTGGATGATCACCGTTTCGACGTTTGGATTGCACTCCGCGGCTACGGCATCGCGAGCAAACTCCACGTCGGCCGGCGTGAAGATCCCCGATTGTGCATAGTGGATATCCGCATTCTCGACGAACGGCAAGTTACCCGTGCAACCGGAGATGGCGACAAACAGGTGGTTCTCTACGCAACGGGCCATGGCACAATTTCGGACTCGTAAATAACCGTGGCGCGTGTCGGTATTGTACGGCACGAAGATCATCTGAGCCCCTTTGCCAGTGGCGATTCGCGTGAGCTCCGGGAATTCGATGTCATAGCAGATCTGAATGGCGATCTTACCGCAATCGGTGTCAAATACCTCGACCTTTTCGCCCGGCGTAACGCCCCACCATTTGCGTTCACTTGGCGTGATGTGGATCTTGTATTGCTTGCCAATCGCACCATCCCGGCCGAACAGGTACGACGTGTTATAGAGCGTATCATGTTCGACGACGAACTGCGAACCACCGATCACATTCAAATCGTACTTGATGGCCATCTCCGAGAAGAACTCGAGATACTGCGGGGTGAATTCAGACAACTGCCGAGCTGCCTGGCCGGGCTGACGCGCCTCGACGCACGACAACAATTGAGTCGTAAACAACTCGGGGAACAATACGAAGTCGCATTTGTAATCGGACGCCGTGTCGAGAAAGAACTCACATTGATGTGCGAACTCGTCGAAGTTGTTGACGCGTCGCATCTGGTATTGTACGACACATACGCGTATCTGCTCGACCGCGTGATGAAACCTGCGTTTGGCACCGGGACGATAGTCGAGGTTCGCCCATTCCAGGTAGGTTGCATAGCCCAACGATTCCTTGTCGGACGGCAGATAGTCAGGGATCAGTCCCTTGACGGAGAACCCGTTGGCCAATTGGGCCGTCAGCACCTGATCGTAGATCGCTCGTTCTTCCACCGATTCGATATATTCCCGTGCTGTCATTTCAGCGGCATGCAGATGGTAGCCGGGAATGCGCCCGGCGATAATAATGCGCGCCAAATTCCGTTCGCGGCAGATCTCTTTGCGAACATCGTACAGCCGCCGCGACAGCTTCATCCCGCGAAAGTCGGGCGACACCATGATTTCGATCCCGTAGAGCGTATCGCCTTTGGGATGGTGGTTGCGAATGTAACCCGAATCCGAGACGGCTTGCCAATTGTGCCATTCCAGGCTGGGGTCGTAATCCAAGATCAAGCTGTTGGCGGTAGCAGCCAGCTTGCCATCGATTTCGATCGCGAGCTGCCCCTGGGGAAAAATCGCCAGTTGACTTTCGATCTGTTCGCGTCCCCACGGTTTCATCCCCGGAAAACACTGCTGCTGCATTGCGACAAGATCATCAAAATCGTCCATCGTCAGACGGCGGACCTTTACATCCCAAGCATATTCAGAAAGATCAAGCGGTTCCATGGGATCTCGTGCTCCGAGTCACAACGTTTGGTAGCAGATTTGTACCACCGATATTTAGAGTTAGGTCAACCGGTTGAAGCTCAACGACCGCATTGCTCAGTCATTATTGACGAGTTCACCGCAACACGGAAGTGCCAGTTTGGCATGGAATTCGGTCGCTAAGGGGCGAAGCCCCGACACGACGCCACAACCGATGTTGTAA
>JAGQPD010000890.1 GCA_020426865.1 Planctomycetales bacterium | reverse complement strand
TCGCCGGCGGTTGGAGTCGGGCAGAAGGAACCGAGTGGAAAAAACGGGACCTCGCGAGGCCTGCCCCATTAGGGTGCACGGTCGTCGTCGACGGGTTAATTTCTCGTTAGTTACTCGTCGACGAACACATCTTTGCGTTCGTACAGGAACCAGTCCAATTCTGTTTCGTCGTCAATGAAGACGTCGACGGTGCCATCGTTCTTGACCGTCGAGAAGTTTACCAGTGGGGCGCCGTCTTCACCTTTGAAGAGACGGTCGGCCCGATCGTAGCTGGAGCCCTCGGTATCCCAAGCGGCCAAGACCTTGTCGAGGGCGTCCGGGTCGTTGTCGTAAACCGTCGAACCGCTGATGTTGATGTCTTCGCCAGTGCCACTCTTGAGCGTGTCACCACCGACACCACCGATCAGCAGGTCCCGGCCGGCGTGACCCCAGAGGCGATCGTTGCCGCGTCCGCCGAGGAGGATATCATTGCCCGACCATCCGGAGAGATAGTCGTTGCCATTGCCACCTACCAGTAGATCGTGCCCCATCCAACCGTACAGCAAGTCGTCGCCGTCGTCACCGTACAGCTCGTCGTTCCCTTCGTGCCCTTTCAGGATGTCGTTGCCGGTTCCGCCATAGACTTTGTCATGGCCGCGGAAGCCAGACAAGTAGTCGTCCCCTTCGTCGCCGTAGAGCTCGTCATTGCCGTGCCAGCCGTAGACGCTGTCGTTTCCCCGTCCACCATGGATGATGTCGTTGCCGTAGTCGCCATGGAGCGAATCGTCGCCGTCATTACCATCAATCACATCGTAGCCGGGGCCACCATGCAACTCATCGGCAGCAGAACCGCCGACCAACCGATCGTTACCGCGATTGCCGTAAGCAACCGAAGGGATCGAACTGTTGTTGATGAACTCGTCATCGCCGCTGGCCCCCTCAAAGTAGATCGAAGCGACTTGCGTGGCGTCGAGCGTGTAGGGTTCTTGTCCATTGATGGAAACGGAAAGGACATCACCTTCCTGAGCGATATGGACAATGTCGGCCGCTGGTGTCCCAATGATGCTGAGGTTTCCGTCCTCGGTCTGTAGCATCACGTCGGCGGCAAGGAGTGTTTTCTGTTCGAGGCTTTCCAAACCAAACGGGCGCGATTTCATAACTCTAACTCTTGGGATTGGGTAATGTTGTAGATCTAGCCGACCAAGGAACTCTCAACGAGAAAGAGTCCCGGAGACTCGATTCGGCGGCCTGGCGATCTCAGAGAGACCCATGGCTTTGCGTCACGGCCTCGCGACCGGTTTGCCATTATCGACGAGCTGTCGTGGAAAAGTTTTGTGTTGACAATCAAAACCTATGTCAGGTTTGGACCGTGGTCAAATGAGCGGCTCGAAAAATTGTTGTGCCAGCTCGAAAGGAACCAAGATGTTGACTGACGCCAACATGCGACGGTACAAAGTTGAAAAAAAACAACGAATACCTCGAACTTCGAGGTATTCGCGTCGCGTTGCCTGGGTGACGATCGCTGCGCTGACGAATCGAAAGGGGCTCGTTACGGTTTCCGCCGAATAGGGATCGCCAATACAGCGAAGAGTGACGGCGCGACCGAGCAAGGTTCGGGGACGGTTACGGTATGGATCACCGCGGCGCCTGTGCCGAAGTTGTCCTTCCAAATTGTGTAATCGGCGGCATCAATGGTGCCGTTACCGTTGCCATCGGCCGCAAGTTCTGTTGTGGAGCCGAAGTTATCTTTCCAGACAGTGTAATCGGCGGCATCGACCACTCCATTACCGTTGTAATCGCCGGGCAACGAAATCGCTCCCAGGACACCGGCGGCGAATACTGAGTTGTGATCGAGCACGGCCCAGACTTGATGATTTGCCGTGTCGACGCCGAAGACGCTCAACGGCAACGGGCCCCCTTCCAACGTCACTTCAAAGTCGCTGAACGAGCCGGCAAAGAATTGCGATCCCGCACCGTTATCGCTGTTCAAGGCGATGGCTTCCTTCCAGTCGGTGTCATGAACCAGCACTCGCAATGCCTCTTCGGCTACGCCGTTGGGGATGTTTTCCTCGGCATAGGTTATCTGCAGGACATACGTATCCCCCGGGGTCGTGATCGTTAGGTTGAAGGGGTCACCGGCAAGCGCGGCCTGCGTTCCGGTGGGCGGTGGCGAGGTGACGAACTCCATCGATACTTGTTGATCGGAAGAAGCTTCGCCAGCAACAAGCGTTGCGGCAGTGTTGGCGTTGCGGATGCCGATGACCGAGTTGAAGGAACCCTGCGCGCTAACTAGTTCGGTTGCCTGGCTGATCACGGGAAACGTATGTTGGATACTCCATGTGATCGGGTTCAGACTGGGCGCATCGGTCAGAAAAAAGCCCCGCGCTGCGACGGACCTGAATTCAACGGTGACCGAGCCGGCTCGAGTGCCAGCCAGTACGCCCTTGTTGGACGTCAGGATCGGGGCCTGGAACGTATTTCCTGCCGCCAAATAGTCCGGGCCGAATTGGTAGTCCGACAAACCGCTGTACGTGCCCAATTGATAGGGGCCCGTCGTGGTAACGTTCTCGATCGCCGCCGATGCGCGAATCGCTCCGGCGTGCGATAGAGCGGCTGCGTTCGACACGCTGATGTTGTCGCCGACATCTAACGTCGTGGTGTTGTCGGCCGTCAGCTGCGCGGGATCGGACAGCTCGATTCGTAACGTAGCTTCCCGTCCTGGGTCTGACGGGTATTGGTCATTGAAAACGCGGACGGTCGATTCATAGGTGCCCG
>JAGQPD010000889.1 GCA_020426865.1 Planctomycetales bacterium | reverse complement strand
AACTCGGTCAACTTGCCGATCAATACCCGCTGCTACGCAACTCACCTCTGCAAATCGTCGCCTTGTCGGTTGACGGGTTGGGAAAACAAGTATCCACTTTCGAGGATGCAGAGGAAGTGTTCCGCCGGTTGACGCTGCCTTTCGCGCTGGGAAAAGCCACTCCTGAGTTGTTGGACCAGTTGCAGCGTCTCAATGACATGCTTTTCATGGCCAAACGCCCACTCCCCCTGCCATGCTCATTCCTGCTGGATCATCGCGGGCAGCTTGCCGCCATCTACAAAGGACCGGTCCACGCGTCGCGATTATTGGACGATCTTGAGTTGCTCAGTGCGAATGCAGAGGAACTCATTGCAAATTCGCTGGAGCGAAAGGGGACTTGGCAGTTCCCACCGCAGGGCATCTACGATCAGATGTTTATGGAGCAAGTATCGGAACTGGTCCGATCACAACGTGTGACGGAGGCAATCGACATTCTCAAAGAGCTCGTCAAGCGTAGCGAAAATGATCCCCTGATCCAATTTCAACTCGCTGGTTTGTATCTCAAGACCGGTGATCGTGAGCGCGCTGAACGACACTACCTGCGTGCCGTCGAGTTGCGCGACGATTTTGTGCTCGCCCGACTGAACCTGGCCGACCTGCTGCTGCAACGCCGCCAGCTAGACGAGGCCCGCCAGCAATACGAGTCGGTTTTGCGCTATGAGTCGGTCGCCGACGCGCACGTCAAGTTGGGATTCATTGCGGCCATGGGACGCGATCTCGCCGGTGCGGAACAACATTTCCGTCGTGCTACCGAGATTGAACCGAAAAACTCCGAATACCATGGCAACCTCGGCAAAGCGCTTCTGGACCAGGGAAAACTCTCCCAAGCCAACGACGAACTTCGACTGGCCGTCAATTCGCCGCATCCGCCAATTGCCGCACGATTGAACTTGGCGTGGCTTCTCGCCACGGCCGATGATGCCTCGATTCGAGACGGGCAACTCGCCGTTGCACTGGCCACCGCCTGTGCGGAAGAGTCTGGCTTCCAAGAGCCCGTATCGCTTGATCGTCTCGCCGCGGCCTACGCGGAAACCGGCGACTACGAAAAGGCGATCCAGCTAAGTGAACACGCGGTCACAATCGCCAGGCAATCCCGACCACGCACTTACTGGCAGCCGATAGCGGACCGAGGGGAGCAATTCCGTCGTCACCAACCATTCCGGATTCAGGGCGTACCGACCACGTCTGCCGAAAGACCCTAGTGGGGTTGGTTTGCCCAGTGCGACGCGAAAAAAACGGTTTTTCAGAAAATTTACCTGAATCAGGAAGGAATCGGCTAGCCAGTGATCTTCTGAAAGCGTTTTCACTAAAGTCTTGTGAAGTGGGGCGGAAGTTTCTATCATACAAGCACGTGCGGGGCACGAAGTTTTGCATTCACAGGCGAATCGTCAGATAACCGGGGAGAAAGAATAAAGCTATGGAACCAAGAAACAAGCGTCGGCGTGGAGCGGCCTTCACGCTGGTTGAATTATTGGTCGTCATTGCGATCATTGGGTTGCTCGTGGCGTTGTTGTTGCCGGCCGTCAATGCCGCACGCGAGGCAGCTCGTCGGACGCAATGCAGCAACCAACTTCGACAGATGGGGTTGGCCTGTTTGAATTTGGAAAGTGCACTCGGGATCTATCCGGGGGGCGGTATCGAGCCGTGGCCGGATATCGTGCGATACGCCTCGGGCGGCAATCCGTTTGGCCCGAAGAAGCAAGGCTTAAGCTGGGCGTTCCAGATTCTGCCCTATCTGGAAGAGGGAGCGGTCCATGGACTCGACTCCACTGCCAAAATTGTGGCAACGCCGATCAATCTCTATTTCTGCCCGACGCGCCGATCTCCTGCCGTGAATCCAGGAAACAACCATTGGCTGATGGATTATGCCGCCCTATCGGCAGCACCAACGCGGACTCAGACGGATCCCATTACATTGTTTGACACAATCCTCAAAGACGACTTCGGCGGCAAGCGTGCCTACGCTTTTTGGGGAACGATTGTCTATTCCAATGATTTCAACCCGCAGCCGAAGGAAAACCTCGGAACGAAATATACTGGCTTCCACGGCGTCATTGTCCGCAGCAGTTACTTCGTCAATCGCACGGGCGCTGTTACGGATCTCAACTACGATCCCATCTCTACCACGGCCAAGGTGAAGGATGGCGGTAGCAAGACGGCCATGCTTTGCGAAAAATTCAAGCGTACGGACATGTTAGGATTGGCTGGTGTGGCTTGGGATGATCGAGGATGGTCTGACGGTTGGGATATTGATACGATTGCGTCCAGTATCAGTTCGCCATCGCCGGATAGCGCCACAACACTGGGGGGCTCCCGCGACGCCATCACGGCGGGGTCGGCACATGCGAGCGGCTTTAATGTCGTCTATGCCGACAACTCGGTGCACTTTTTGAATTACGATATTTCCGTGGAGTTATTCAACCAGATCGCGAATCGGGCTGACGGTGAAACGTACGATCCGCCGTTCTAGTTTCGTCCACTTGGGTTTTTCTTTCGATAGGTTGGTCGCCAAGGCCTTCATCGAGTAGTTGCCGCCAGCAATTGGCTGGTTGGCACGCAATTCTTACATCCGCTGAGTTGACATGCCGTTTCAAATCGCCAAGCGTCGTATCCTACCCGTAATGGCCACATTGGCTTTGACGTGCTTCATTACCGCGACTTCCGGGTGCGGCAAATCGACGCCGTCCGATCCGGCGCGTACGCACTTGGGCGCGCTGGCGTCGATCTACAGCCAATTCCGCAGCCAAAACCGGGGCCAGTTGCCGCGTAACGAAGCGGATTTGCGGACCTTTGCCGAGGCAAATGGCGGGCCGACCATGGAACAATTCGGAATCAGTGATGTCGATTCGCTATTTGTCTCTGAACGTGACAACCAGCCCTATACCATTCTGTTTGGTCGCGACGCAGCCAGATACTCCGGAAACAGTGGCTCGGTAATCGGCTACGAAAAGCAAGGCCTTGATGGCCAGCGAGTCGTAGGGTTCAGTTCGGGCATGGCCGAGCTCGTCAGCGAAGACGATTTTCTCAAGATGGTGCCGAAGCCCTAATCCGGATCGGTTTCTTGCCCCGCGGGTCATCCTTGGATTGATGACAGGGTACGACCGTATCTGCGGCGCAACCAGATCCCTAATGGCGGCAGTGCGACAAGCAATACGTTTGGTTCGGGCACCGAATGGTTGTTGCCAACCACGTTGCCCGCGTTCAGGGCGGTTCTCCAATAGTCGAAGTCGTCGTCATCCACGTCTCCGTCGCTGTCAGCATCACCCGACATGACACTGGCACCGGTCGTGGTGCCAAAATTTGACTGCCAGATAAGGAAATCGGCACCATCGACGAAACCATCCCCATTGAAATCAGGATCTGCGGCGGTTGGCCCAATGGCCTGTAATTGGTAGATCACGCCAGAATTGCGATTGGACGCTCCGATGGCGCCGGCGGGCGAAATATCCGCCACAAACAGCGAGTCGTTCGTAGCGAGTAGCCCGTCTAAATGTCCCACGCCACTCTCCGTGTTTTCAATGAAATGAAAATACGAGTTATCATTCAAGTCAACGAACACCAGCGGGTTCTCTTCGTTATTGAGGCCGCCACTGCTGAACTGGCCGTGAAAACCGACGAACATGCCATTGCGTAGCGCTTCCGGGAACTCAGCGGGAGCGAACACGATATCATTGGGCCCTTCGCTCTCCGAACCATTTGGCTGCGGAATGGGCTGGAAGGCGACGAGTGGATCGATGCCCGTATTACCGATCTTGGTTCCCGTTCGGTATTGCTCATAAGTGAACGGAAAACCAAAGTCTTCAATATCACCGCCAATGTTGGCGGCGGGGATGACGTTCAACTCATCGGCGCTCGTCGGTTCAATCGCAACCACGACACCATCAATGCCGTTATCCTGCAGGTACAAATCGCCCGTGGCAGGGTGAAACGCCATGCCTGCGGCGTTACGCAGGCCCGTGGCGATCTCCGTTACCGACTCCAAGGAAAGCGTTCCGGCAGGTTCGTCCTTGATCCGCAACATATGAATGGCGTCGCCATTGATTGTGTACGTTGTTGACCCGATCGTGCTGCCGAGTGATACGGTGGCCGAGGTATCATCAAAGTTGGTACGGGAACCGAGTTGAAAGAACACATCATAACTGCCTGGTACGTCGGGGGATTCGCGAACCGCAAGGGCGGAGTGCGGATGCAGCCAGCTACCGGGATAATTCAAATTCACTCGGCCAACCAGGTTCATGGGGGACGACGGAGTCTCGCCCATCCGGTAAATCGTGATCGGGACATTCCCCCCCTGCCCCGTGACAAACACCAGGTCACCGGCGCTGCGAAGTGCCGACAGTTTTCCGCCCGGGACGTTCGCGACGAGTGTCGTCCGTTCGTCAGCGACACCGTCACCATCATTGTCGGCCAGTCGAATGAGCGAGCCGGATGTTGAGCTATAAAAGCCACCGTTGCCATTGCACACGGCAACCAGTACCGACCCATCTGCTAGCTGCGTCATACCGACAGGAAAATTCAGCCCGTCCGCGAAACGCGTGATGCGGAAATTAGTCGGATCCACTCCTGGTCCCTGGATGCCGAAGGGAACCTGAGCCCGCCCGGTGCCCGCTGTCAGTACCAGCGAAAACGACAGCCATAGAGTCACCATCCATGGCCATCGCGAATGGGTGTCGAATGTCTCGAATGTCATTACGTTTCCTTTCGAAGGGACTGGGCAGAGTCGCCGGCCAGCAGATGTTTTCTCGGTGTTTTCTCGATATCACCCACGCATTGTAATCCCGACAGCACTTGCCAGCAAACTGGGGCGATTGCGCTGGCTGCGAAAGAAATGCAGCCTGATCGGATGGAAGATTTGTCGATTCAAACGGCTGAAGGTACGAAGCGTTTTTTCTGCAAGTCGCTGCACAGGCGCAATCGATCTATTCGTTACGCCATGGTGCATTTATTCCCGAGAACTTGGGGACCACAATTGATTTTCGGAGAGCGTTTTGAAGGCGTCCGATCAGTTGATTCCGCTGTAAATTCCAACGATACTGAAGTTTTGAATGCACGCGGGTTGACGCAACACGTAACAGGTGAACAGAGACCATGTTGAGAGATTTTTTCTTCCGCCGGCGCAGGAAACTTCGTTCTTCAACCTCCGTGGCTCGGCGGCGCAAACTGGGTATGACACCTTTGGCGACGGAGCAATTGGAAGATCGCGCACTCCTTACGGCAACTCCATTGGCCGCTCAGTTCATCGTTAATCAAACGATCTTTGGCAGCCAGGACGTATCGGAGGTCGAGACGGCGATTGGGATCACGCCGGACGGAGAGTACGTGGTGGCCTTCCATGGCAATGGCGTCGGTGAAACCGACGGCATTTTTGCTCGTCGTTACGATGCAGATGGCAACGCACTGGCGGACGCAGCGAAAGTCAATACCTACACCAGTGGTAGTCAGTCGCAACCGACGATTGGCGTGGCGAGCGACGGAAGCTATTTGATTGCCTGGAGTGGACGTGGAGCCGGGGATCGACAAGGCATCTTCGCGCAAAAGTTCTCCAGTGACGCAACAGCGTCGGGATCGCCCATGTTGGTCAACACCACAGTGGGGGGAGATCAGGAGCATCCTGACGTGGCCGTCACTCCGGCCGGCGCGGCCGTTGTTGTCTGGAACGGCAACGGGACCGGCGATTTCGCTGGGATCTTTGGCCAACTCATTAGCGCCGCCGGTGCGAAAGTAGGCACCGAGTTTCGCGTGAACACGACGACAACCAACGAACAGAATTATCCAGTCGTTGCCATCGACGATACCGGACGCTTTGTTGTAGCCTGGAGCAGTCGTCACCAGGATGGCGACGATTGGGGGATTTTTGCTCAGCGTTTCGCCGCTGACGGCACTGCACTGGGGGCGGAATTTCAGGTCAATACGACAACAACGTCAAGTCAGACCGAGCCGGCAATCGCTATGGCAGCCGACGGGCAATTTGTCA
>JAGQPD010000888.1:4145-4599 GCA_020426865.1 Planctomycetales bacterium | reverse complement strand
AGTCCTCGATTCCGAACACGAGAAATACGCAAAACTCGACCCACGCCAATACCACGGCTCAGCCTACGGCATGTCCCCCGCTCAACGTGGTTATCTCCGCCCCACCGGACAGTGGAATTTCCAGGAAGTCACCGTCAAAGGTCCTCACATCCGAGTAGAACTGAACGGCACACCCATCCTCGACACCGACCTCAACGATGTCACCGAGTTCATGGCCAACAGCCCCCACCCAGGAAAAAACCTTCCCAATGGCTACTTCGGCTTCGCCGGCCACGGCGATCCCGTCAAGTTCCGCAACGTTCGCATCAAGAAATTGGATTAACTCGTGCCCAGCCTTCCCGCTTTGCACAACCCAGACTCTTCCAAACAATTAAGATCGTAGAAGTCACTGTCGACTTCTACGATCTACGCCTATCTTCCCACCATCATCATCTTCCTGCCCTCATCCTCCCAC
>JAGQPD010000888.1:0-4075 GCA_020426865.1 Planctomycetales bacterium | reverse complement strand
CCTCATCCTCCCACGACCATCTTCCCACCACCAGCTTCCTGCCCTCATCCTCCCACGACCATCCTCCTACTTTCCAACAACCCCTTGTTCTGCGAGCCACCGCTTGCACCGATCTGGCCAAGACGCGACTTCGCCGCCGTTGACACCTAGGCCATAACCGTGTCCGCCACGCGGGTAGATCGCAACATCGGCCGGCACTTTGTTGGCCAACAGTGCCCGGAAGAATCGAACACTATTTTCCACCCTGACGCCGTCGTCCAACGTATGCACGAGAAAGGTCGGAGGCGTATTGCCATTAACGTGCAGCTCGTTGGAATATTCCTTAACGAGATCATCGCTTGGGTCATCTCCGAGCAGATTCTTGCGTGAGCCGCCATGCGAGATTGTGGCGTCCATCGAAATCACGGGATAGACCAAGATCGAAAAATCCGGCCGACAGCTTACGCGGTCGATTGGATCACTGGCATTGGCGTCGCCGTTGTCGAAGTGGGTCGCGGCGGTAGACGCGACATGGCCACCGGCCGAGAAGCCCATCACGCCAATTCGCTGCGGGTCGACGCGCAATGATTCGGCGCGCTGCCGCACGGTCCGAATCGCGCGTTGCACGTCCAGCTTCGGCCACGGTTGTCCAAAATCCATCAGCCGATACTTCAAGACGCAAGCCGTAACGCCGAACGAGTTGAACCACCGTGCGATATCGTGCCCTTCCTTATCGATGGCCAGAATCGCATAGCCTCCACCGGGGCATATCACGACAGCTGCACCGTTGGCAATATCAGCCGGAGCCGGATAAATGCTCAACGTTGGCTCGGCGACGTGACTGACGGCTCGATTGAGGATCCCATCGCCACGCCCATCGGACTTTTCCGGTTCGGTAAGCGTCTTCGCTCCCGGTGCGCCATTGGGCCACAGCGCGATCTCGGGGGGAAACGATGCCTCATTTGCGGTCTGCTGAAACAGCGGTGGGGCAGGGGGGGCAGCCCACACCGACTGCCTGACCGCTACAACAACTACCATCATTGTACAGACACTCGTAATCACGCCTGTAAGCTCTGTCCTGAATCTGATTCGTTGGTCTTGCGTCATTTGCGTTTTCCCCCTGGTTCACAATTCGTTTTCGTCGTTCGACTCGGCTGATCGAATCGAGATTCGTAGTCACCTTATGTGGTACCAGCATATCGCACCATCGCGCCCAAGCAAGCATGGAGCACCGTACTGGGCCTTATTCACTAGACGTTCTATGCATCCACCAACTTCTCGACGGCATCGAAGACCTGATCGATGGGAATCTGTCGCTCGAATTCGATCACTGGCCAGGAAAAATCGCTGGGTACTACCCAACGATTCGATCGACGCACGATCCACACGATCGGCTCTTCGCGGAACCGCTGCATAACGACGGACTTGCTTCGGAGATAGTCTTCGGTCCAGAATCCAACGATCTCCAGCAACACGCGTTTGCCGTCTTCGCGGACCGCGGAATAGTCAGGAATAAAGACGGACTGCCCCCGCGTCAACACATCCGCTTCGCGCAACAGGCGATACCGAGAGTCACGCGATCGCCACTGCTCGGCGAATTGGGATTCCAACTTCGAATCGTACTCGGGATGCGTGGGAAGCGAATGGCCCAATCGATCGTCGGACGACAATCGCAGCTGCATGGTCGAGCGTCGCCGGCCGATCCGCAGTCGTGCCGACAATTGCCAGTCACGGCAGCGTGCAAGTGTGGGGATAATTCGAGCCAATGCCGCCCCATATCGACTCGTACGGCGCAGGATCGACGCGGGGCCATCGATATCGACGCGATACCGCCCACTCGCTTCACGCTCGATGCGGTGCATCAAGTGAGCAAGTTTTACCGCCCGTATCAACGACTTTAGATCGTCAGAGGTCAGCACGGTCACCAGTTCGGCGTCGAACAAGGCGGCTTGAACTTGAGCCACATTGTAATGCGACAACAGCTCGTCGGCGGTCCGGTACTCCGGCCGAAACGTTTTGAGAACATGGCGTTCGCGCACGTCAGCATACATCCGAAGTGCCATCTCGTGCCACGCCGAGAACCCCAGTTTACGCGCGATCGATTGGCGCACCGAGCTGGCCAGCCCGGCGGCGGCGGAATCGTCGAGCCCGGCCAGCGGATGCGATCGTGCCGCCAGCGCGAAAACCTGGCGGCGTAGGGCCGGAGCCGCTTGCTGTGCTATGCGATCGAACTTCGATGCGTCATCCAACAATTTACAAAACGCCTCGGCCCGACGAGGCGGACATCCGGGGTCATGGTCCAAGATCTGTCGCACTCGCCGATGCAATTGTTCCCGAGTTCGCCCGCGGCCGCGACGGTAGAGCTGCAAGAGTAGCTCTGCGAGGTGACGGTACTTCCGATCACGCGTTTGAGTCAATCGATCCGGAAACACTGCGGCCGTGCTCCAATCATAGGTTGCGACGGCGCACCTTCTTGTAAGCATCGTTCCTTCTCCGTCGCCGAAAACGAACCACGTCTTGAGTATCTTCGAGTACGACTTCATATAGGGTCGCGCGTCGTTCTCCACTGCGACGCACGATGCGTCCCAACCGCTGTTGTGCTTGACGCGTCGATGCCAGGCCCCCGAGGACGACCGCGATCTTGACGTCCGGCAAATCAATCCCTTCGTCGAGGACTCTGTTGGCGACAAGTGCCGGAAAAGTGCCATTGGCAAACCCGTCCAATACGTCACGGCGTTCCCGTTTGCCCGAATGGCTTAACAGGCAAGGGACAAGGTACCGCATGCTTACATCGATCGCCATCGCATTGGAACCGACGAAGACGATCACCTGCTCGTCGCGATGCAACTGAAACAGCTCTCCCAACACTCGCAGCTTCTCGACCGCTCGATGCTCCAGGTCACGGCACGCGTGATAGGCTTGAAGAATCCGGCGACTCTCCAGATCGGAATTGCTCAAGCGGCAGACCGCTTTCCAATCGAATCGCTTGGAGGTCGTCGAATGTTTTGCAGCGTATCGACGGACGATGCGGCCAAACGCCTCATAGGTTTCGCGTTCTTGGGGCGTGAAGTGAACCGGGATCCGGACGATCTGGTAATCGGCCAGCGTCTTCCCCTTGGCTGACTGCACGGACGACTCGTGCACGACCGGTCCGATGAGCTGTTCGACATCCATGCGACGATCGACGTCGTCATTGAGTGTCGCGGTCAGACCGAGCCGCAACGGTGCGGCTGACATCACAGCGGCATCACGCAGGTGCCGAGCCGGCAGGTGATGACACTCGTCAAACACGATCAGCCCGAACCGATTGCCCAACGACGGCATGTGGATCCTGGCACTATGATACGTCGTTACGCAGATCGGTGCCAGCCGGTAGAGATTGTCGCCGATCAAACCGGCATCAATCCCCAGCGACTTCATGATCCGGCGATGCCATTGGTGCATCAGTTCACGGATCGGCACAACGACCAGTGTCGCGGTTTTGGTCGCCAACATGATCTGCAGCGCCACCTCCGTTTTTCCTGTTCCGGTGGGCATCACGATGGTCCCCCTTTGGCCGGCGCGGTACCAGGCATCGACTGCAAGTTGCTGTTCTTTGCGTGGCGCCGGCAGTTGCGGACGATGCCACCACACATTCTTCCAACGGTAGACGCGATCGCCAATGGAACGCCGATCGCTTCGAATGGCCACGCACAACGTCGCGTAGTACATCGCATCGGTACGCCACTGCTGCACACGGCGATCGAAGACCCAGGGGACGTCCGACGCCAAAGGGGGCGAGTCATCACGCTCGCTATTCCACAGCAACGTCCCGCCGCTAAAATCCAGCGAATAGCAGCAGCCGAAATCTTTCCGATCCATCACCACCGGACAAGAACTCCCTGAACAATAGCGCGGCCAAGGAATATTCTAAGCGGTTGGGGCAAGCCAAGTAACCGCCCGCTGCAAGCCCCGGTGGCAAGATCGCCGAATCCTGGCAAAAATCGACGGGACCGGGATACGACAAGAAAGAAAAAGAATGAGTGGTCAGGGGCGGGATCGAACCGCCGACACGTGGATTTTCAGTCCACTGCTCTACCAACTGAGCTACCTGACC
>JAGQPD010000887.1 GCA_020426865.1 Planctomycetales bacterium | reverse complement strand
ATTATCCGCACTTCGCTGCAGAATCGACTGTTTGTTATTGTGGTTGCTCTTGCCGTTACCGGATACGGAGCGTGGCTTGCCAACCGTTTGCCGATCGATGTCTTCCCCGATCTCAACCGCCCGCGAGTCGTGATCATGACGGAGGCGCCGGGTTTGGCGCCGGAAGAAGTGGAAGCCTTGATCACGTTTCCGTTAGAAACGTCGCTCAACGGCGCCGCGGGTGTACAGGCCGTCCGCAGCTCTTCTGGTGTGGGGTTATCAGTGATTTATGTCGAATTCGACTGGGACACCGACATCTACAACGATCGTCAGGTTGTGACAGAGCGATTGGCAGTCGTAGCCGATCAACTGCCGCCCGGCATCAAGCCACAGCTCGCGCCCATTTCATCCATTATGGGCCAGATTGTGACGGTGGGGATGTTCAGTTCAACCGGTAAAACATCACCGATGGAGTTGCGGACGCTTGCCGATTGGGTGGTCCGGCGACGGTTGCTGACCATTCCCGGAGTGTCGCAGGTGATAGTGATGGGGGGCGAACGTAAACAGTATCAAGTTTTGGTGGATCCGCACGAGTTGTTGCGATATGGGGTCTCCTTGCGTGAAGTTGAAACGGCGTTGGCTGAGAGCAATCAGAACGCCGCGGGTGGCTATCTCGACGAACAGGGGCCGAATGAGTATCTCGTGCGTTCGCTAGGCCGGATTCATACCGTAGAAGATATCCGCAACATTGTCGTTCGGCATGTGGACGGCCAGTCGATTCGCGTGAGCCAACTGGCAGAGGTTCGCGAAGGTGCTGAGGTAAAGCGTGGCGATGCCGCCGCATACACGCGCGAAGGCGATTCGCATGCCCCGTTGGCGGGAGGGCCGGCCGTCTTATTGACGATTAACAAACAACCCAACGCGGATACTCGACGTGTCGCCGACGCTGTCGAATCGGCTGTCCGCGAATTGGCTTCGTCGATGCCGTCGGATGTGCGAGTTGCGCCGGGGCTCTACCAGCAGCGAACGTTTATTGACCTGGCGATCACGAATGTTGCCGAAGCGCTGCGCGATGGCAGCATTCTTGTCGTACTGGTGTTGTTGCTCTTTCTTTTGAACGTGCGCACCACACTGATCACGCTGACAGCCATTCCACTGTCGCTGATGATGACTGCCGTCGTGTTCGCGGCATGTGGTTTGTCCATCAATACGATGACGCTGGGTGGGTTGGCAGTGGCGATGGGAGAATTGGTTGACGATGCGATCGTCGACGTGGAAAACATCTTTCGCCGGTTGCGCGAAAACCAACAGAAGCCGGCACCCGTTCATCCATTGAGGGTTGTGTTCGAAGCAAGTTCCGAAGTGCGTACATCCATCGTCAATGGTACGCTCATTGTCGTCATGGTATTCCTGCCGTTGTTTGCTTTGGGGGGATTGGAAGGACGCCTGTTCGCACCACTTGGTATTGCCTACATCGTATCTCTCGTGTCGTCCCTGTTGGTTTCGCTGACCGTGACTCCGGTTTTGAGCTACTTGTTGCTCGGTCTGATCCCGATCCGGCATGCCGATCGCGACGGCTTTGTGCTGCGGGGACTTAAATGGCTGGTCGCGCCGTTCGTTCGATTCAGTTTGCGATTCGCCACTCCGATCCTCGCGTTGTCGATCGTCGCCGTTTCGCTGGCGATGTGGCAGCTTTCACAACTGGAACGCGACTTTCTGCCCCCGTTCAACGAATGTGCTGTCCAGGTGAACGTGGCGATGCCCGCCGGCACGTCGTTGGCCAAGTCGACACAGGTTGCTCAACAAGTTGACCAACGACTATGCAAGATCCCCGACATCCAATCGATGTTACGAAAAACCGGGCGTGCCGAGTTGGATGAACACGCGGAAGGCGTGAATGTTTCGGAGGTCATCGCCACCATCGACCCGCACGCAGGGCGCTCGCGAACCAATGTGATTGACGAGATAAGCGCAGCGGCTGAAGGTGTTCCTGGCGTGGCCGTCTCGGTCGAACAACCGCTTGCCCATCTCATTTCGCACATGTTGTCGGGTGTCAAAGCGCAGGTGGCGATCAAGATTTACGGCGACGATCTCCAACGCTTGAGAGAATACGCCGACAAAGCCGCCGCGGAAATCGAGGATGTGCCAGGCGTCTGTGATCTGTTCGTGGAACAACAGATGGACGTACCGCAGCTGAGGATTGAGGCCGACGGCGATCGGCTCCAACAATTCGGACTGCGCCGGGCGGCCGTAAACGACCTCGTCAATCTGGCGATGCAGGGCCGCGTCGTTTCGCAAGTGCTCAACGGCCAGCAATCGTTTGACCTGCTCGTGAGGTTGAACGAACAATATCGCGAGGACATCGACGCCGTTCGGCGACTGGCGATCGGATTGCCCGATGGCGGACTTGCCAAGCTGGAAAACGTTGCCAACGTTTATCGTTCGGCCGGACCAAACACCATCAGCCGCGAAAACGTCCAACGTCGGATCGCCGTACAATGCAACGTCCGAAATCGTGGTCTGGTCGATGCTGTCGACGAAATCAGGCAGCGACTAAAACACCTCGAGAGCGAAATGCCACTAGGGTATTCCATCGAATACGGTGGGCAATTCGCCAGCCAACAATCGGCCGTGCGAACAATCGGCGTGTTGTTCGCCGTCGCACTCGTTGGTATGTTTCTCGTGCTCTACCGGATGTTCGGTTCGATCAATCTGTGCCTGCAGGTGATGATGGCAATTCCAATGGCCTTTATCGGAGCTGTCGCGGCCCTTTTGATCACCGGTCAAACGTTGACGATCGCCAGCATCGTCGGATTCATCTCGTTGTGTGGTATCGCATCGCGCAACGGAATTCTGTTGATCAACCACTATTTGCACCT